>NZ_JASCYH010000060.1:0-8484 GCF_030011715.1 Gulosibacter sediminis
GTAGGGTGGTGCAAGTCGAGGTCTTCCGGCGGACGGTGAGTGTGAGAACTTCCATCCTGGAAGACCTCGACGTCTATCCGCGAACCAGCCGGCGCCCCTCGACTACACCCTCAACTGCGAAGAGCCATTTAACGCCGAATCGAGCATTGAACGCATCCATATTCGCAAGAGCGTTTGGAGTTGCCCCAAACCGTGCCCAATTAGGCCAGCGACCATAGTGGCAGCATCATAGTTCTTACCCATCATTCTGAAAACAATCTGGGTAGCAAATACGAGGATAAAAGCAACCTGCACTAAAAGAACTGCGACCAGCGGCAGCGCAAGGGCCGCGAGTTCCCAAATCTTCAGGCTCATCATCGCCATCGTTAGGAAGAATCCAAGCGTGAACTGCGAGATGAGGTCGACTGCCTGATCATCCAATTTCACCAAATTGAACTTGTCATTTAGATTTCGGAATATCACGGCGATCAACATGGCACCCACATACGCCGGAAATGAAAAACCGGTAATCTCCGACAACCATGTACCAAGGAGAATTCCAACGACCATGATTGCGCCGATGACAACGGCCGCCACGAGCATCGATTGGTAGTTGACTCCCTGTCTCTCAGCCGCGACATTGTCTTCTGAAGTACCGCTCGAAGCCGTGCCATAGCCCGAACCGCTCGCAGCCACGAGCGCACCCACTCGGGCTTCGGCTTCTGTTGGGATCCTAATCTTGTGGCGGTTCACGAGCCACCCAGCCGTGGGTCCACCG
The DNA here is from genome assembly GCF_030011715.1 of Gulosibacter sediminis. Classification (NCBI taxonomy): domain Bacteria; kingdom Bacillati; phylum Actinomycetota; class Actinomycetes; order Micrococcales; family Microbacteriaceae; genus Gulosibacter; species Gulosibacter sediminis. The sequence goes on from NZ_JASCYH010000060.1 coordinate 758, forward strand.
AGGAGGCTGCCAGCCACCAGGCCAAAGGTTGCCGATGCCAACGCAACAGCTGTTGCCCCAGTGGTACCCATCTCTTCAGCAGTCGGCCCGAACGCCGCAGCTGCACCAAGGCCACCCTCAAGACTGACTGAGCCAGCCATGATGCCAAGCATGGGGTCCACGCCCACAACGTTGGCCATCCCGATCCCGATCAAATTTTGCAGAATCGCCAATGTCCAACAGGCGATGAGGTAGACGAGGAGCAACCTGCCACCCTTTTTCAGCACAGCGAAGCTTCCCGCCAGGCCGATGGTTGTGAAGAAAGCAATCATGGCAGGTGTCTGCAAGGCAGTGTCGAACTCGACTTCGGCAACACCCGTCTGGCGTAGGGCGAATACCACCAGGGCGAATAGGAACCCGCCGATCACGGGTGCCGGAAACGAGAATCTCTGTAGAAACCCGATGCGACGTCTAGCCGCCTCGCCGAGCAATAAGAGGATGAGCGTGAGTGCAGTAGTCTGCACCATATCAATTTGCAGGTTCAAATTTCACTCCGAGTGGTAACTAGATCATGAATGAGGCGCGCTGCGGTGCGCGCAGTTCGCTGGTCGATATCGAACTCAGGGTTGAGTTCGGCAAAATCTGCATGTCGCAACTTGGACGATTCGGCGATATTCAAAATGCATGCACGCACAACTTCGAGTGGCACTCCATACGCTGCCGGAGCACTTACTCCGGGAGCAACCGATGCCGGGAGTACGTCGATGTCAACGGTCAGATAGAGATGGTCAATCTGTTCAAGGAAGTCACCAACTACCCGCTCCCCCAAGCTCGCACCGTGCCGATTTAGTTGCTCGTCGGTCACGTGGTCGATACCTATCTCATTCGCACGCTCGAAGAGAATCTGTGTGTTTGACGGCGAAGAAATCCCTAGCGTTAGGTATTTGATGTCGATGGCATCCCACAATGCATCCTCGTGGATCTGAAAGAATCCAGTTCCAGAACTGGCACGATCTGCTTGCCGATTGTCGAAATGGGCATCCAAGTTGATGATTCCCCACCGTTCAGATTGAGTGTTTAGTGATGCCTTCTTGAATCCGAGGTAGCTAGCGTAGGTGATCTCGTGCCCACCGCCGAGACCGACTGTGAAGTTGCCAGCGGCGAGTATTTGCGCCAACATATCACCAAACTCCAATTGTCCATTCTCGAGTTCTTCTCCCTCCACACAGATATCTCCGGCGTCGTACAGCGGACCGGAGTTATGGATCGCCATTGAAGACAATGCCGATCGAAGTGCGTCGGGAGCCTTTCGAGCACCTGGCCGACCGAGGTTCCTTCGCACACCTTCATCGCTGCTAAATCCCAAAAGCACTGTGCCACTCTCGCCAGGAATGTCAGGCCACGGTCGAATTGCGTTGTGCCAACGCAGGTGTTCGGCACCTTCCCCGTCGTTTCGGCCACTCCACCCGCTGGGTGCTCTCTTCATTACTTATTCCCTCCGCTCAATGCCTGGCTCGTCTCGAGGACGAGCCTGATGTAGTGCTGCTTCCGGTCTGTAACTCGCGGCACTGGGGCCATTAGCGTCACGACGCCTTGGAGTACTTCTCTGCCGTCAACCACTGGCGCGCTCACACCCCACACGCCTTCATCTAGCACTCCCGCACTGATTGCATATCCGACGCGTTCCGCGGTCCGGCAGGAGTCCTCAATTTCTTGCGATTGCTTTCGGTCTAGGCCATGGCGCGAAAAGATCTGAGTTCGGCGAGTGCTAGACATATGCGAGAGAATTGCAGTTGCAGTCGCGCCTCGAAGCAATGGCTGAGATGCCCCGATCGTGTAGCAACACCGAAGGGCGTAGCGAGGTGACTCAGCAGCATCCACGCAGAGGATTTCGTCGTCGTGAGGAACCATGTAAGCGGCAAATTCTCCCGACTGCTCCGAGAGGCGCCGAAGCGACCCAGTTATTGCGCCCGTAGTGAGTGCCTGGTCCCGATATCGCTGCGCAAGTTTGACCGATACGGCGCCCGCGCTGTATCGCCCTGGCGAAACGCGCTGCGCAAAACCCGAGTCGACAAGCATTCGAATGAGGCGGTATCCCGTACTTACCGGGACTCCGCATTGTTGGCTAATTTCTTCAACTGTCACCGTTGGACGATCTGCCAGACATTGCAAAAACCGCATCAGTCGAGCGATAAGTCGTTCGTCGCCATCAACCACGCCTAGCCGCCCCTTTGCAATCCAATTTCCAGCGCTGTCACGCTATAGAACTGCATCCCGCGAGTCTCGACAACACGAATTTCTCACTAAATGAGAATTTTAGGCGCGGCGGAGGACGTCCTTCGGGTCGTCGACCTGCACGGGGTGTCCGTCGAGTGAGAGTCGGCGGATGCCCTCGTTGATCATCCGGAGGGCGACGCGGTCGCCCGAGGTGACCCGGGCGAGGTCGAGGTGCACGGGCACGCGGCCATCCGGGATCTCCTCGAACGCGCGCAGCACGCGCTCGGACTGCGAGAACCGCAGCGGGCCCTGCAGGACGAGCAGGAACCGCGGTTCGGTCCCCTCGTCGTCACGCGTGAAGGTGTGCACCGCGGCATCGCTCGCCGGTGGCACACCCATGAGGTGCATGCCCATCTCCTGGCTCAGCCGCTCGAACAGCGCGACGCCGCGCACCGAGTTACCGAACGTGTCGAGGCGCGGCGAGAACGTCGCCACGGCGACCTGGCCGGGCAGGACGCCGAAGATCCCTCCACCGACGCCCGACTTCGCGGGGATCCCGACGTCGGTCATCCAGTCGCCCGAGGCGTTGTACATGCCACAGGTACTCATGACCGAGAGCACGCGCTGCGCGGTGCCCTCGCTGACGACGCGGTGCCCGGTGATCGGGTTCACCCCGCCCAGGCCGAGGGTCATGCCCATGACGGCGAGGTCGCGCGCCGTGACGCGGATCGCGCACTGGCGCGTGTACCCGGCGACGACCTCGCTCGGCTCGAGCTCGAAGTGCCCGGTCGAGCGCACGAGGTACGCGAGCGACATGTTTCGGTACGCCGTCGCGATCTCGGAGTGATAGACGTCGCCGTCGACCTCGAGGTCGCGCCCGGCGAAGGCCGACAGGCCCGCGCGCACGTGCTCGAAGCGCTCCGCTGGCGTCCAGTCGTCCGGCGCCGTGAGCGCGTAGGTCGTGATCGCGCCGATGTTGATCATCGGGTTGTCGGGCCGCCCGGTCGTTTCGTCGACGCTCGCCGAGTAGAAGGGGTCACCGCTCGGCTCGACGTTCACGTGCTCCTCGACGCCCGCCGCGCCGCGCGTCTCGAGCGCGAGGGCGTACGCGAACGGCTTCGAGGCGGACTGAATCGAGAACTCGACCTCAGCATCCCCCGCGTCGTACTGCGTGCCCTCGGGCGTGCAGAGCGCCACACCGAACTGGTCGGGGTCGACGTTCGCGAGCTCGGGGATGTAGTTGGCCACCTCGCCACCGTCGTGGCATCCGAGCATGGCCTCATTCAGGTAGTCAAGCAGCGGGGATTTCATGCCGCGAGCTTCAGCCGATTCATGCGGCGCGAGTGGTTCGCGAGCAGCTCGCCGGCGAAGGCCTCGGCCCCCGCCTCGGCGCCCTCCACGACCGTGTCGGCGCTCTTGCCGGGCGCAATGCCCGCGAACTGGCGGGTCCACACGACCCCGTCGCCGGCGGTGCGGCGGCCCCACATCGCGAGCCGATCGTCGATGTGAATGTCGCGCTCAAACAGGGCCTGCAGCGTCGCCACGATCTCGTCCTGCCAGGCCGACCAGTCGAGCTCGTCGCCGAACTCCACGGCGCGTGTGCGGAGCGCGCCGAAGCCGAGCACCGCATCCCGCACGATGCCGTTCACGAGAAAGAGCGAGAGCAGCTGCTCGTATGCGGTGCGACCGCTCACCCGCGCCCAGAGGTCGTCGAGGAGCTTGGTGACCGCGTCGGGCTCGGTGCCCTCGTCGGCGCGCACGAGGTCGCGGATGCGCGGGATCGCGTCGGCCTCCGGCGTGCGGGCCAGTTCGCGCTCAAGGTCGTCGAGCGAAAGCCGGGTGCGGCGCAGGGTGCTGGCAGCGACGTCGCGCAGCAGCTGGGGCTCCGGTGCGAGCTCGGCAAACGGGTTCGCCTCGGTAGCCGAGGACTTCTCTGCGTCTTCACTACTCACCGCGTCATCTTCTCACGAGCCGGATGCGAAATGGCTGCCCAGAGTAGGGTGGACAGCGGTGCTGTCGACCGCACCCGTGCGCCCTGGAGAATTCGGGCGCCCATGATCCACCTGAATAAGGGCTATTTGTGAAGTTTTCTGAACTCGGAGTCGCGCCCGATCTCGCCGCGACACTCGCCGAACACGGCATTGAAGAAGCGTTCCCCATCCAGGAACAGACCATTCCCCTGGCGCTCAAGGGCCAGGACATCATCGGTCAGGCAAAGACCGGTACGGGCAAGACCCTCGGCTTCGGTCTGCCCCTGCTCCAGCGACTGGGCGAGAACCCCGAGCCCGGCGTGCAGGCGCTCGTCGTCGCGCCGACGCGTGAGCTCGCGATGCAGGTCTTTGAAGACCTCGACCGCGCGGCCGCGAAGCGCGGCACCGTCGTCGTGCCGATCTATGGCGGTAAGGCCTACGAGGGGCAGATCGACCAGATTAAGGATGGCGCGCAGGTCATCGTCGCCACGCCCGGTCGCCTCATCGACCTCATGAACCAGCGCATCATCTCGCTGAAGAATGTGCGCGAGATCGTCCTTGACGAGGCCGACAAGATGCTCGACCTCGGCTTCCTGCCCGACATCGAAAAGATCTTCGCGGCCGTGCCGCAGGTGCGCCACACCATGCTCTTCTCGGCAACGATGCCCGGCCCGATCCTCAACCTCGCGCGCCGCTTTATGACGCAGCCGGTGCACATTCGCGTCACCGACCCCGACGAGGGCGTGCTGCAGAAGAACATCCGCCACATCGTCTACCGCGCCCACCCGCTCGACAAAGATGAGCTAATCGCGCGCATCCTGCAGGCCACCGGCCGCGGCAAGACTGTCATCTTCATGCGCACGAAGCGCGCTGCCGCCAAGCTCCTCGAAGAGCTCCGCGACCGCGGGTTCTCGGCCGCCGCGGTGCACGGCGACATGAACCAGGAGCAACGTGAGCGCTCGATGGCGTCGTTCAAGGGTGACAAGAAGGACGTGCTCATTGCCACCGACGTTGCCGCGCGCGGCATCGACGTCGAAGAGGTCACGCACGTGATCAATCACACGATCCCCGAAGACGAGAAGGCGTACCTGCACCGCGTCGGCCGCACCGGCCGCGCCGGCCACTCGGGCATCGCTGTGACGTTCGTGGACTGGGACGACCTGCACCGCTGGTCGCTCATCTCGAAGGCGCTCGAGCTCGCCGAAGAGGACCCGCGCGAGACCTACTCGTCGAGCCCCCATCTGTTCGAGGAACTCGACATTCCCGAGGGCACGAAGGGCCGCCTGCCCGGCGCTTCCACCCGAGGCAACGACGCGCCGCCGAAGGAGGCGAGCCGCTCGTCGCGCTCGCGCTCGCGAAGCCGCAAGCACACGACCGATGGCGGCGCCGAGAGTGCGACCGCCGAGTCGCCCGCCGAGGGCACCTCGGCGTCGGAGGGCGGCGAGCCGTCGCGCGCGCCGCGCCGGCGTCGTCGCCGGCGTCGCGGTGGCTCGGGCGAGGGCTCGGCACCGAGCGAGGCCAGCGCCGAGTAGCGCTAGCGCTCGCGATGCGGCACGACCGGCTTCGTGCCGGTGGCCCGCGCAATAATTCGTTTCAGCTCGACGGGATCCGTAGTGTTCTCGCCGAGCTGGTTCGGTTTTCCGGCGCCGTGATAGTCGCTCGAACCGGTCACGATGAGGTCATGTTTGCGGGCGTAGCCGCGCAGGAGTGAGCGGGCCAGCTCGTCGTTCTCGCGGTGGCCGATCTCGACGCCATCGAGCCCGGCCGCGACAAGCTTCGGGAAGTTGCCGTCGCTCATCGCTCGACGCCCGCGGCTCCCGCCGTGCGCGAGCACCGCGACGCCGCCGGCCTCGTGGATGAGCTCGATGGCGTGCGTCGGATGCGGGGCCCGGTGGGGCTGAAAGTAGCCGCCGCGCCAGTGCAGGATCGACGCGAACGCCTCGTTCCGGTCGGCGACGAGGCCCTTGCGGGCCAGCGCATCGGCGATATGGGGGCGACCGATCGTCGCGCCCTCCTGCGCCTCCGCGAGCACGTCATCCCACTTCAGCGGGAAGTCGCGGCCGATCGCCTCGACCATCCGCTCGGCCCGCGTCACGCGATCGTTGCGGATGCGGTCGAGTTCGGCGACGAGGTGCTGATCGTGCCGGTCGAGCAGGTAACCCAGAATGTGCACGGAAGCGAGTTCGATCTGCGTCGAGAACTCGATTCCAGGGATCAGCGCCAGGCCGAGCTGGCGCGCGGCCGCCCCCGCCTCATCCCAGCCCACCATGGTGTCGTGATCGGTGAGCGCGATTGTGCCGAGCCCCGCATCCGCGGCCGCCTGCACGACCTGCGCCGGCGATTCGGTGCCGTCGGACTCGTTCGAGTGCAGGTGCAGGTCGATCGGTTTGGCTGGGTCGAAGGGGCGCGCGGTCATGCTTCATGGTAGGCCGAGTTCAGGCGGCCCTTTCGGCAGCCTGCCCAGGTACCCTTGAGCGGTCATGTCGAAACGCAAACGAATCTCGCCGGCGTGGGGCATCAGCGGCGGCCTGCTCGCTGTTGTGGTGCTCATCTGCGGCGTTGTGCTGATCTGGCCACAGCTATTTGGCCTCCAGCGGACTCTGCCCTTTACGCAGCTCATTTCATTCCGGCTGGTTGGGCTGCTCTGCCTCGGCGCGGCGTTGATTCTCGTGCTGATTCTGCTGCTGATTTCGCGCCAGTCGCGGGCGCTGTTCGGCGCGACCGCCGTGGTGCTGACGCTGGTCCTCGTTGTCGGCAGCGGTATCTATCTCGTACGAGGCCTTGCGACGAATGTGCCAGCGAGCAATGCCGAGGGGTCGATCAAGGTACTGAGTTGGAACACGCTCGGCAACGAACCCGGCTCGCCGACGATCGCACAGCTCGCCCTCGAACGCGAGGCCGATGTCGTCGTGCTGCCCGAGACGACCGAGGACATGGGCGTCGAGATCGCCGGCATTATGTCGGAGCAGGGCAGCCCGATGTGGGTGCTCTCGAACAGCGGCGCACCTGGGTATGCCGCAGCCGAGACGACAATCCTGATTTCGTCAGATCTCGGCGAGTATCAAATCAACTCCGACCTCGGTGACACGTCGGCGCTCGCCACCGTAATCGCCGAGCCGGTGAGCGGCGACGGCCCGCGGTTCATCGCCGCTCATCCAATAGCCCCGACGCCCCAGTACATGGATCTGTGGCGTTCCGACCTCGAGTGGCTCTCAACGGTCTGCGACGGCAACACGATTCTTGCCGGTGATCTCAATGCGACGCTTGACCACCTGTGGGGCCTTGGCACGACCGACGGCGCTGCCCTCGGCGCGTGTTACGACGCGGCCCAGGCTGCGGGTGCTGCCTCCTCCGGTACCTGGACAAGTGGTCGCCCGCCCATGCTCGTGCCAGCAATCGACCATGTCATGTCGACGTCGCAGTGGAAGGTCACTGGCTTCGAGGTCATCACCTCGGCCGATCGCGCTGGCTCGGACCACCGCCCCGTCTTCGCCGAACTCTCCCCCGCCTCCTAACGAGGGGGTTGAGTGGTCGTTTTTTGTAGTTCTGGCGGTGCCAGAA
>NZ_JASCYH010000061.1:0-8380 GCF_030011715.1 Gulosibacter sediminis
CACCCCCCCCCCCCCCCCCCCCCCCCGCGCCCCCCCCCGCCCCCGCCGGCCCCCCAGGGCCGTTTTCCTTACCGTCGGGCCAAAGCCGTCAGGTCAGGATGCGCGGGACTACTCCCACTCGATGGTCCCCGGCGGCTTCGAGGTGACGTCGAGCACGACGCGGTTGACGCCGTCGACCTCGTTCGTGATGCGGTTCGAGATGCGCGCCGTGACGTCGTAGGGCAGGCGGGTCCAGTCGGCCGTCATCGCGTCCTCGCTCGATACGGGGCGCAGCACGATCGGGTGGCCGTAGGTGCGGCCGTCGCCCTGCACGCCCACCGAGCGCACGTCGGCGAGCAGCACGACCGGGCACTGCCAGATCTGCGGGTCGAGGCCGGCTGCCGTGAGTTCCTCGCGCACGATCGCGTCGGCGTCGCGGAGCAGGTCGAGCCGCTCCTGCGTCACCTCGCCGATGATGCGGATGCCGAGGCCAGGGCCCGGGAACGGCTGGCGGGCGACGATGACCTCGGGCACGCCGAGCTCGCGGCCGATCGCGCGCACCTCGTCCTTGAAGAGCGCACGCAGCGGCTCGACGAGGGCGAATGTCATGTCTTCGGGCAGGCCGCCGACGTTGTGGTGCGACTTGATGTTCGCGGTGCCGGTGCCGCCGCCCGATTCGACGACGTCGGGGTAGAGCGTGCCCTGCACGAGGTACTTGATCTCGCCCGAGCCACCCTCAGCGCGCGACTCGGCGACGAGCTCGGCCGCGGTCTGCTCGAACACACGAATGAACTCGCGGCCGATGATCTTGCGCTTCTGTTCCGGGTCGGTCACGCCCGCGAGGTGCCCGAGGAACTGCTCACGCGCATCCACGGTCACAAGGCGCACGCCGGTGGCCGCAACGTAGTCCTGCTCGACCTGCTCGCGCTCGTCCTTGCGCAGCAGGCCGTGGTCGACGAACACGCACGTGAGCTGCTCGCCCACCGCGCGCTGCACGAGCGCCGCGGCCACGGCCGAGTCGACGCCGCCCGAGAGGCCGCAAATGACCTGGTCGCTGCCGATCTGCTCCTGGATGCGCGCAACCTGCTCGTCGATGATGGAGGCGCTCGACCAGTCGCCGGGAATCTGCGCGGCGCGGTGCAGGAACGCCTCAAGCTGGGCCTGGCCCTGCTCGGAGTGGAGTACCTCGGGGTGCCACTGCACACCGTAGAGGCCGCGCTCGGGGTTGCCGAACGCCGCGACCGGGGTGGTCTCGGTTGAGGCAAGCACCTCGAAGCCCTCCGGCGCCCGCACGACCGAGTCGCCGTGGCTCATCCACACGGTCTGCTGCGCGGGCTGCTCGGCGAAGATGGTCGACTCGGCCGCCGCATCCGCGAGCGTCACGTTCGTCGCGCCGTACTCGCGCCGGCCGGTCTTGGCGACCTCGCCGCCGAGAGCGATCGCCATGGTCTGGAAGCCGTAGCAAATGCCAAACACGGGCACGCCGAGGCCGAACACCTCCGCGTCAAAGCTCGCGGCGTCGTCGGCGTACACGCTGGCGGGGCCGCCCGAGAGCACGATGGCGAGCGGCTGTCGCTCGCGCACCTCTGCAGCCGAGATGGTGTGCGGCACAATTTCGGAATAGACGTTCGCCTCGCGCACGCGTCGAGCAATCAGCTGCGCGTATTGCGCACCGAAGTCGACGACCAGTACTGGACGAGCCTGGGTCACGGTTTCAGTCACAGCACCAGTCTAGTTCTCCTGCCGACGCCGCACTTCCTCCGCGACCTTCGCGTCGAGCGCCGCGCGCTCCTCGTCGCTGAGCTCGGCCTCGACTCGGGCCACACGGGCATCCTCGTCGTCGGTTTCGTCCCAGATCTCCTGGTATTCGCCGAGCAGTCGCTTCGTGCGGCGCGTGATGAGTGCCTCGGTGATGAACGAGAGGAACGGTACGACGCCGCCGCCAGCGAGGGCGAGCAGCCAGCCGAGCTCCCACCGCATCTTCTGCCAGAGCAGGTAGCAGCTGATGAGATAGATGACGTAGAACCAGCCGTGCACGATGAGGATCCAACGCGAGAGGTTGATCGCGGTGACCGTGTCCTCCTGCACGAGCGCGAGGAAACCGAAGGGGCCGCCGAGCTCAATCTCAACGTGGCCGATGTACTTCAGCAGCATCTCGAACACGAGCAACAGCAACAGCACGCCCGTGATCACCGAGGTGACCTGATAGAAGCGCAGGCGCTTGCGGATGGTCGGGAACTCGGTCGGGGTAGGGATGCGGGCCACGGGATGCGCTCCAGAGGTGTCGGGGTGGGATGGGCTGAGTGTACGAGGCGGGGCTTGGTTGCTACCGCTGCTCGCGGTTGCGCTCGTTCGCGAGTTCGAGTAAGAGTTCGCGGCGCACGCGCTCGGCCACGGCAGCATCGGTGTGCTCGGCCTTCGTGGTGAGGTAGTCGTCGCGCACCATGCGCCACCAGACGTAGATGGCCATAGCGCAGAAGACGAGCCATTCGATCGCGTAGAAGATGTTCAGCAGATCGATCTGCAGCGAGTCGTCGATGGGTACGACATCGATGGCCTCGAGCGGTGCCGGCACCGGCAGGCCGGCGGTCGCGAGCAGCCAGGCCGGGTAGTAGTCGGATGCCTCGGTCGCCCAGGTGTTGATGAGCTGCCCCGGCGACATCGAGAGGATGCGCTGCGGATCACCATCGCGCGCGGGTACCGGGTCTTGCCCGACCTCGAGCTTCGCGAGGACGACCAGCGGCGTCTGCGCGCTGCCGAGGTCGGCCTCGGCTGTGGCGAGCGAGGCGATCGCCTGTACGGCCTGCACCTCGTCGGCGACCCAGCCGAGCGCGACGGGCATGCCCGGCAGCTCGCTCGCGTCGACGCCGCCGAAGCTGGTCGTGCCGTCATCGGTGACCGCAAAATGGCCGACGACCCAGAAGCCGCTCACCCCATCCTGCAGCCGCCCCTCGACCACACCGAAGTCGCCGGGCACGAGGAACCCCTCGACCACGATCGGCCTCGCGGCGGCCTCGTCGGTGACCCAGGTGTCGGGCGCGATGAGCTCGCCAAGCGGCACCGGCTCAACGTAGGCCTCGGCGTCAGCCGCGGTGCCCGCTGATTCGAACGCCGCCGTGAGCTGCCAGCGGCCGAGCAGCAGGAACGCCACGACGACGACGAGCACCAGGGCGAGGAACGCAAGCCACTTGGGCTTGAGCATCGTGCGCAGCATGCGGCTCGTGACTACGACTTGGAGGTGGGGCTCACCACGAGGTCAGCCCGCTGGAACGACTTGAGGTCGGTGTAGCCGGTCGTCGCCATCGCGAAGCGGAGGGCGCCCACGAGGTTCGCGGCGCCTCCGGCGGTCGCCGAGGGGCCGCGCACGATCTCTTCGAGGCTGCCGACCTGGCCGACCTCAACACGGTTGCCGCGGGGCAGGCGCGGGTGGCGCGCTTCGGCGCCCCAGTGCCAGCCGCGACCCGGCGCATCCGTCGCCCGGGCGAGCGCCGCGCCGAGCATGACGGCGTCAGCGCCGCACGCGACGGCCTTGACGATGTCGCCCGACGAGCCGAAGCCGCCGTCGGCGATGACGTGCACGTAACGACCGCCCGACTCATCCATGTAGTCGCGGCGCGCGCTCGCGACGTCGGCGATCGCGGTCGCCATCGGCGCCTGGATGCCGAGCACGCGGCGGGTGGTCGTGGCCGCGCCACCGCCGAAGCCGACGAGTACGCCGGCCGCGCCGGTGCGCATGAGGTGCAGCGCCGACGAGTACGAGGCCGCGCCGCCGACGATGACGGGGGTGTCGAGCTCGTAAATGAACTTCTTGAGGTTGAGAGGCTCGCGGTTCTGCGAGACATGCTCGGCCGAGACCGTCGCGCCGCGGATCACGAACACGTCGGCGCCGGCCGCGAGCACGTCGGAGTAGAATTCCTGCGTGCGCTGCGGCGAAAGCGCACCGGCAACGACGACGCCGGCATCGCGGATCTCTTGCAGGCGCGCCTTGATGAGTTCGCCCTTGATCGGCTCCTGGTAGATCTGCTGAAGGCGGGCGGTCGCCTGTTTCTGCGGCAGGTCGGCGATCTCGGCGAGCAGCGTCGTCGGGTCGTCGTAGCGGGTCCACAGGCCCTCGAGGTCGAGCACACCGAGGCCGCCGAGCTGGCCGAAGGCGATCGCCGTGGCCGGGCTCATCACCGAGTCCATGGGGGCGGCGAGGAAGGGGACGTCGAAGGTGAACGCGTCGATCTTCCACGTCGTCGAGACGTCTTCGGGGTCGCGGGTGCGCCGCGAAGGAATGATTGCCACGTCGTCGAGGCCAAACACAGGGCGCGCGCGCTTCGTGCCGCCAATCTCAATCTCAGTCACCCCCACAGCCTACCGGGGCTCGCCGATGAACGCGTCAGAATAGACGCACGACGACAGGAGGCAGCGTGGCCGATTACATCCTCGCGCTCGACCAGGGCACCACATCGACTCGCGCGATCATCTTTGATCACGACGGGCAGATCGTTGCGAGCGCGCAGCGTGAACACGAGCAACACTTCCCCCAGCCCGGCTGGGTCGAACACGACGCGCTCGAGATCTGGCGCAACGCCCGCGCCTGCATGGGCACGGCGCTCGCCGAGGCGCAGCTCGCCCCGAGCGACATCGCCGCGGTTGGCATCACGAATCAGCGCGAGACCACGGTGCTGTGGGATCGCGCGACCGGCCGCCCCGTGCATCCCGCGCTCGTGTGGCAGGACACGCGCACGCAGGGCATCGTCAACCGGCTCGCGGCCGACGGCGGCGTCGACCGCTTCCGCGAGCGCACCGGCCTGCCACTCAACACCTACTTCTCTGCGACGAAGCTCGCGTGGCTGTTCGACGAGCATCCCGGCACGCGCGAGCGGGCGGCGCGGGGCGAGCTCTGCGCCGGAACGATCGACACCTGGCTCACCTGGTGGCTCACGGGCGGGCCGCGCTCGGGCGTGCACGTCACCGATGTGACCAACGCGTCACGCTCGCTGCTGCTTGACCTCGGCAGCTGCGACTGGAGCGACGAGCTGCTCGAGACCTTCGACATTCCCCGCGCGTGCCTGCCCGAGGTGCGCTCGTCGAGCGAGGTCTACGGGCACTGCGCCGAGCGCACTCCTCTGCCGGGTGTGCCGGTCGCGGGCATCCTCGGCGATCAGCAGGCCGCGACATTCGGCCAGGCCGCGTTCGGCGAGGGGCAGGCGAAAAACACCTACGGCACCGGCTCGTTCTTGATCTACGGCACCGGCGAGCAGATCGTGCACAGCGAGCACGGGCTGCTCACGACCGTCGCATACCAGCTTGGCGACGAGGCGCCACGGTACGCGCTCGAGGGATCGATCGCGGTGACCGGCTCGCTCGTGCAGTGGCTGCGCGACAACCTCGGGCTGATTCGCACGTCGGATGAGATCGAGTCGCTCGCAGCGACGGTCGACGACAACGGCGGTTGCTACATCGTGCCGGCGTTCTCTGGATTGTATGCGCCGTGGTGGCGGCCGGATGCGCGCGGCGTGATCGTCGGCCTGACCGGGTACGTGCGGGCCGGGCACATCGCCCGAGCCTCGCTCGAGGCCGCCGCGTACCAAAGCTGCGATGTGCTCGACGCATGTAATTCGGATGCGCCAGAGCCGCTGCGCGAACTGCGCGTCGACGGCGGCATGGCCGTGAACGACGCCCTGATGCAGTTTCAGGCCGACTTGCTCGGGACGGCGGTGGTGCGCCCGAAGATCGTCGAGACGACAGCGCTCGGGGCGGCGTTCGCGGCCGGGCTGGCGGTTGGCTTCTGGCGCGATCGCGAGGAACTCGCCTCCCTCTGGCGCGAGGACCGCCGCTTCGAGCCGAATATGGCTGCCGACGAGCGCGACCGCCTCCGCGCCGGCTGGCTGCGCGCCGTCGAGCGCAGCTTCGACCTCGCCTGACCGCCGAATCCATGGGTGTCGCGTTTCGCCCCATCCGAAGGCGTTTTCGCGCCGTGGACGGGCCCAAACGCAACACCCATGCGAGCCGAAGCGAGCCGTTGCGGCCGTTCGCACCCTCGGCCACCAAGCGGCCTGTCACCGGCGCAAAGTAGACTGGGCGAGAAATCTTGAAGTAGAGAGAACTACAAGGGAGTGCCGCGCATGGCGAAAATCATCTATACGCACACCGACGAGGCCCCGCTCCTCGCCACCTACTCGTTCCTGCCCATCGTCCAGGCGTACGCGAAGACCGCTGGCGTCGAGGTCGAGACCCGCGACATCTCGCTCGCCGGCCGCATCCTCGCCGCGTTCCCCGAGAACCTCACCGAGGAGCAGCGCGTCGGCGACGCCCTCGCCGAGCTCGGCGAGCTCGCGAAGAGCCCCGAGGCGAACATCATCAAGCTGCCGAACATCTCGGCCTCGGTGCCACAGCTGAAGGCCGCGATCGCCGAGCTGCAGGCGCAGGGTTTCGACATCCCCGACTACCCCGAGGAGTCGGAGGACGCGGATGACGTCGAGGTGCGTGCCCGCTACGACAAGATCAAGGGCTCGGCCGTGAACCCGGTGCTGCGCGAGGGCAACTCGGACCGCCGCGCACCGGCCGCGGTGAAGAACTTCGCCCGCAAGCACCCGCACTCGATGGGCGCTTGGTCGGCCGACAGCAAGACCGCGGTCGCAACGATGACCGACGGTGACTTCCGCCACAACGAGCAGTCGGTCGTGCTGCCCGCCGCTGACAACCTCGAGATCCGCTTCGTTGGCGACAACGGCACCTCGCGCGTGCTCAAGGACAACCTCGCCGTGCTCGGGGGCGAGGTCGTCGACTCGACGGTCATGCACCTCGCCGACCTCGACGCGTTCCTGCGCGAGCAGGTGCGGGCGGCGAAGGATGCGGGCGTACTGTTCTCGACACACCTCAAGGCCACGATGATGAAGGTCTCCGACCCGATCATCTTCGGCCGCGTCGTGCGCGCCTTCTTCCCCGACCTCTTTGACACCTATGGCGATGTGCTCGCCCAGGCCGGCCTCTCACCGAACGACGGCCTCGCCGCGATCATCAAGGGCGCCGAGAACCTGCCGCAGCGCGACGGCATCCTCGAGGCCATCAACAAGGCCTACGAGACCGGCCCGAAGCTCGCGATGGTGAACTCCGACAAGGGCATCACCAACCTGCACGTGCCGAGCGACGTCATCGTCGACGCGTCGATGCCCGCCATGATCCGCATCGGCGGCAAGATGTGGGGCCCCGACGGCAACGAGGCAGACACGCTCGCCGTTCTGCCCGACTCGTCGTACGCCGGCATCTACCAGGTGACGATCGACGACTGCAAAGCCAACGGCGCCTTCGACCCGGCCACGATGGGATCGGTGTCGAACGTCGGTCTCATGGCGCAGAAGGCCGAGGAGTACGGCTCGCACGACAAGACCTTCGAGGCGCCGGGCAACGGCCGTATCGAGATCGTCAACTCGTCCGGCGAGGTGCTCACCTCACACCAGGTGGCGACGGGCGACATCTGGCGCGCTTGCCAGACCAAGGATGCGCCCATCCGCGACTGGGTGAAGCTTGCCGTCACGCGTGCTCGCGCCTCGGACACTCCGGCCGTGTTCTGGCTCGATGACACCCGCGCGCACGACCGCAACCTCATCGACAAGGTGAACACGTACCTCGGCGAGCACGACACCGACGGGCTCGACATTCGCATCCTCTCCCCCGAGGCCGCGACCGAACTTTCGGTGCAGCGCATCCGCGACGGCCTCGACACCATCTCGGTGACCGGCAACGTACTGCGCGACTACCTCACCGACCTGTTCCCGATCCTCGAGGTCGGTACATCGGCGAAGATGCTCTCGGTGGTGCCGCTCATGAACGGCGGCGGCCTGTTCGAGACCGGTGCCGGCGGATCCGCGCCGAAGCACGTCGACCAGCTCGTGCACGAGAACCACCTGCGCTGGGACTCGCTCGGCGAGTTCCTCGCCCTCGCCGAGTCGCTGCGGCACGAGGCCGCGGCTGGAAACAAGCGCGCCTCGGTGCTCGGTGACGCGCTCGACGCCGCGACCGAGCGTCTGCTCGACGAGAACCTCTCGCCGAGCCGCAAGACGGGCGAGCACGACAACCGCGGTTCGCACCTCTACATCGCGAAGTTCTGGGCTGAGGAACTCGCGAAGCAGACGGCCGACGCCGAGCTCGCCGCGGCCTTCGCCCCGGTTGCCGAGGCGTTCGCCGAGCAGGTCGAAGAGATCGCCGCGGCGCTCATCGCCGAGCAGGGCAAGCCAGTCGACATCGGCGGTTACTACCGCCCGGTTGATGCGAAGGCGTCGCGGGTGATGCGCCCGATAGAGACGTACAACAACATCCTCACCCTCCTCGCCTAAGCGGCCTCCGCGCACCACCCACAACGGTTGAGTGGTCGGTTGTTGTAGTTCTGGCGGTGCCAGAACTACAACAACCG
>NZ_JASCYH010000062.1:0-7951 GCF_030011715.1 Gulosibacter sediminis
GGTGTGAACGGGCTGAGCCCGTTCACACCCCCAAAATCTCGCCGTTCGTCCAATTAATCAGCCTTACCCCGCGTCGACGTAGGCCCGAATCGGGCTGCCGTCGCCGGCGTCGAGCCGCAGCGGCACCCCCGCGAACCGCACGCGCGACGGCAGCCCCGTCAGCCCGCGCAGGTTTTCAATAATGAGCCGGTCACTGCCCAGCACGAGCCGATGCACCTCGAGCTCGCCACCGTCGCTCGGGTCGGGGTTGAGCGTGTCCATGCCGAGCACGTGCATGCCAGCCTCGATCAGCGCACGGCACGCGTCGGCGCCGAGCGTCGGGTGGGCGAAGTACGAGGCCTCGCCCCAGTGCGCGTCCCACCCCGTCGCGAGCAGCACGATGCGCGCGCCGCCGAGCCCGGCATCCAACAGCGGCGCGAGCCGCTCGACGGTGATCACCTCGCCGGCCGCGAGCCCGGGCAGCTGCAGCACGGCCGCCTCGCCGACGATCTCGTCGAGCGCGACCTGGTCAATCGTGCGGCCGCCGGCGATCGAGTGGGCCGGCGCATCCACATGCGTGCCGCTGTGGCTGCCGAGCTCGAGCCGGGCGACCGCGAAGCCGTCGCGCTCGAGCTCGGCGGCGGGCCGCACCGTGACCTCGGGATCGCCGGGGAATACCGGCATGCCGGTGCCAATCGGGTGCGAAAGGTCGATCAACATGGGGTCACGCTACCTCGATGTCTTCGGTGAACCTGCCGCTCCCCCGGCGGAACGACTTCCGCGCGAGGGAGCGGGCAGGACGGCCATGAACTTCGCGGCTACGCCGCCTCGGCGAGGTGCTGCGAGCGCGCGCCCGCCTCGGCACGAATGCCGGTCGCCTTCACCCAGACAAAGTAGACGAGCGCCGAGACGAGCACCGTCGGCAGCGCCGCGCCAATCGGCGAGAGCCACACGAACGCGAGCACCCAGTAGGTGGCGCCGCCGACGACCCAGGTGAGGATCGCGCCGATGTTCCAACCGCCGGCGAACCAGTACTTGCCGCCGCTGTGCCGCAGAATGTCGCGGTCGTAGACCCCGCGGCGCGCGACGTAGTAGTCGATGATCATCACGGCAAACACCGGGATGAACAGCGCGCCGATCGTCGAGAGGAACGTCGTGAACTGGTCGAGCAGGCCGAGCCAGGTCGAGCCGATGACCGACACGATGCCGAGCCCGAGCGCGGTCGGCACGAATGGCAGCGGCTTCTTCAGCGGGAACGCGTGCTGCAGCGACAGCGTCATGCCGAACACGACCATGGTGTTCGTCGCCATCACCGAGAGGAACATGACGATTGCGAGGGGCGCGCCGAACGCGTCGATGACGACGGTCGGGTCGAAGGGGATCGCCTCGTTGCCCTCAAGCAGCACATACGAGATCGCGACGGCGCCGAGCAGCATTGCGAGCACGGTCGAGAGCGTGTAGCCGATGGCCGCACCGGTCGCGCCGGCGCGCGGGGTGCGCGCAGTACGGGTGAGGTCGGCCGAGAGCACCGTCCACGAGATCGCGGTGGCGAACACGATGTCGAAGACGCTGAGGCCGGTCATGCCGAGCTCGGCGTCAGCCTGAATCGCGAGGTAGTCGCTGAGCGAGTGCTGTCCGAACGCTGAGATGAAGACGTAGGCCATGAAACCGAGGATCACGATGCCGAGCCACGGCTCGATCTTCGCGATGCCCGCGTGCCCGAAGATCGCGAGCAGCACGACGATAACCTCGCAGAGGGCGGCGAAGAGCGCGGGGTTGGTGAAGCCGGTCCAGCTGAAGATGAGGTAGTCGAGCGAGATGCCGGCGAGCATCGCCTGCACCCACGACCATCCCATGAGAATCACGAGGTTCGACAGGGCCGGCACGATCGAGCCGCGCAGGCCGAACGAGCCCTTCGTGAGCGCCATCGTCGACAGGCCGGTGCGCACGCCCATCGTCGCAATGAGCGTGAGCACGCACGCGCCGAGCACGGTGCCGACGACGATCCAGAGCGCCGACTCGGCGAACGTCACACCCGGCACGAAGAGTGTGCCGGTGAGCAGCGTCGTGACGACGAGGTTCGCGGCGAGCCAGATGAGCAGGATGCGCCCGCCGCCGAGCGTGCCGCGGACCGGACCCTCGGCTTGGGTCGCGTCGGCCGATTCGGTGTTGACGTCGTGGCTCACGCTGCGGCCTCGCTTACCTCGGACGCCTCGTCGATCGTCGAGAGGTGCTCGTGAATGGCGATGAGTTCGCCGTCGCGGCGCGTGAAGACGATGGTCTCGCGCTCTTTGTACGTTTCGGTCTCGTCGCCGGTGCGCGAGGTGGTCTCGAGCTCGTGCACGAAGATGCCGCCCTCGGGGATGAGCTGGATGTGCGTCACGAGGCTGTGGCACTCGATGACCTCCCAGCCCTCGGCGCGCAGCTCGCGCCAGCCCTGCTGCCACTCGTCGCGCGCGGTGTGGATCTCGCCGTCGGTGTGGAACGCGAACGAGCAATCGGGCGCGAAGCGCGCGAAGTAGTCGGCCTCGTCGTTCGCGGCGTAGGCGGCGACGATCGCCTGCGCGGCCGCCGCGATGTCGTCGACGGTGATGGTGGGGTTCGTCATTGAGTCCTCCGGGAGGTGATCGCCGAACTAGCGGCGGCTGCGCTCCGCACGCAACTTTCTACGATTATGCAATCTTTGTTTTCTATAGTGCAACCTACGGAGCGCGGCTCGTGTGCGCGCGCTGGTGGATACTGGAATCCACCCAACGGAAGGACCATCGATGCGCGGCGTCACCCCCATGGCCGAATCCCAGGCGGCTCGGATCGGTGCCAAGCTGCGCGCAGCGCGCCGCGCCCAGGGACTCACGCTCGCCGAGGTCGCGAGCGGCACCGGCCTCTCGAAGGGGTACATCTCGCGGGTCGAGCGCGACGAGACCTCGCCGAGCGTCGCGACGCTGCACTCGCTCTGTCAGGTGCTCTCGGTGACGATCGGCAGCCTGTTCGACGAGCCCGACACCGCGGTCGTGCACCTCGACTCGGCACCGCACATCAACCTCGGCGGCTTCGGCGCACGCGAGCAGATGGTCACACCGCGCGGCCAGTCGGCCGTGCAGGTCATCCACTCGACGATCGAGGCCGGCGCCGACGGCGGCGACGAGCTCTACACGATCAACTGCGACGTCGAGGTGCTCCACGTCATCTCGGGCTCGCTGGAGCTGCGCCTCAGCACCGGCTCGATCCACCTCAAGGCGACCGACACGGTCACGTTCCACGGCGCCGAACCGCACAGCTGGCACTGCGACGAGGCGACCCGCGTCATGTGGATCCTCATCCCCGCCCCGTGGAGCAACGGCCGCTAACCCTCGCTCAGCCAAGTCGGATGCTCGAGACTTGCGCGCGCCGTGCACCGCGCGTAGTTTCGCAATAGACAACTTTTGTAATCTGACAGTGAGGTTGAGATGCGTCCCGAGTACGTGCAATTTGAGAGCGGCAAGCTGGGCCCCGCCGACGCGAGCAAGTCGCCGCGATTCGCCGACATTGCGACGTTCGCGCGCCTCCCCCGGCTCGAAGATGTCGAGTCGGCCGATGTGATCGTCGTCGGCATTCCCTTCGACAGCGGCGTGAGCTACCGCCCCGGCACCCGCTTCGGCCCGTCGCACGTACGCGAGGCGTCACGCCTGCTGCGCCCCTACAACCCGGCCGTCGACATCGCGCCGTTCAACGAGGTGCAGGTCGTCGACGCCGGCGACATCCCCGTCAACCCCTTCGACATCACCGAGGCCGTCGCCGAGATGGAAGCCGGCGCCGACCAGCTGCGCGCCGACGGTGCCCGCCTCGTCGTCATCGGCGGCGACCACACCCTCGCGCTGCCGATGCTGCGCTCGGTCGCGAAGCAGCACGGCCCCGTCGCGGTCGTGCACTTCGACGCGCACCTCGACACCTGGGACACCTACTTCGGCGCGCCCGTGACGCACGGCACGCCGTTCCGCCGCGCATCCGAAGAGGGCCTGATCGACCTCGAGGCGAGCCTGCACGTCGGCACCCGCGGCCCGCTCTACAGCAAGCAGGATCTCCGCGACGACGAGCGCCTCGGCTTTGCGATTATCTCGAGCGACGAGATCGAGAACGAGGGTGTGCCCGCCGCGATTGAGCGGATGCGCGCCCGGCTCGGCGACCGCCCGGTTTACCTGTCGATCGACATCGATGTGCTCGACCCTGCACACGCCCCCGGTACCGGCACGCCCGAGGCCGGCGGCATGACGAGCCGCGAGCTGCTGCGGATGATCCGCCAGTTCTCGGACTTCAACCTCGTCGGCGCCGACGTCGTCGAGGTCTCGCCGCCCTACGACCACGCGCAGATCACCGCCGTGAGCGCCTCACACGTCGCCTACGAAATCGTCAGCGCGATGGCCGCCCGCCCGTAGCGAGCCAGCTCCCTCAGACTGTGGCCCTTGCCTCCCCGGAGACGAGGGCCACACTGCTTTCCACGCTTGATCCACGCCTCTCGGCATCAGGGTTTCACTTCACTCGACCGTCGCGCCGATTTCTTGGAGCGCCACACCCGTATGCACACAGCATGTGAATCTTGGATTTGCCGTGATTACTTTGTTTGTATCATTCAATTGATACAATCGCAGGCATGGGTGTAATAAGTGTTGCGGCACGGGTGTCAGAACTGACAGCCCGTCAGTGTGGCATGCTCACTACTGCCCAAGCGGCAGCCGAGGGCATCACGCGCCTCCAGCTCGCTCGACTCGCTGACGCGGGAGTGGTCGAGCGACTTGACCACGGAATCTACGCGGCACCAGCGACAGTCGATGAACGCACTCCACTGCGCGCCGCCTGGCTATCTCTGGCGCCTTCGGTACCCGCCGAAGAGCGACTCGACGATCCCGTCGCCTCGGGTGTCTTTTCGCATGCGTCGGCAGCCAGCCTTCACGGTCTCGGTGACCTTCTCGATGATGAGCCCGAGATCACGGTGCCGAGTCGAAAGCAAAGCCGTCGAAGCATTCGGTTTCACCGGGGCACGCTTCGCGCCAATGAGGTGACGATCGCCGACGGCCTTCCCGTGACGACGCCCGCCCGAACTATGGCAGACCTGCTCCGAGACGGGCATGATCCTTCCCACGTTGCCGAGATCGCTGGAGAAGTTCTTCGGCGAGATCTCGCGTCTCGGCAAGAAATGGCTGCTGCCCTGGAACCTCTTGCGCGTCGCAACGGTCAGCGCAACGGCGCTGCTCTTCTCGAGTACCTGCTCGATCTAGTCGGCCTCAGCGGCGAGGCGCTAGTGACAGGCCTCGCCTCTAGCGAGCTGGGAAAGGCACTCTTCACTGCCGGGCGTCTAAGTGCAGTCAGAAGCTTTATCGACTCAGTTTCCGAGCTCGACACGTCTACGAGTTCGCTCATGTCTCAGTGGGCAGAGGTGATCGCGCCCTTCACACAAGACGTCGTACTCCCCCGGCTGCCAGAGGACATGCTGCCGAAGCTCGACGTGCACGCACTGATCGCCGCAGCCAACCTGTCAATACCCGTCGATACTGAGCCCATCCAGCAGCTTCTCGCCGCGCTCGCCGAACGAGCTGAGGTAGCAGCTTGAACGACGAACTCCCCTACAAGGACGGCAAAGCCTTGTGGGCAGCAGTCATGGATCGCGCGAAGAGCAAAGCGCGCGAGTCCGGGCTAGCGCCGGGTGCATTGTCGCGAAGGTTCGTTGTTGACCGATTTCTCGCGCGGGTGTTCGCGCTCCCAGGTGACGAATGGGTACTCAAGGGCGGAAATGCCGTCCTGACGAGGGTCCACGATGCGCGCACGACAAAAGACATCGATCTGCTTGCTGAGCTGACCGATCTCGATTCAGCAGTTCGTCAGCTTCGCGCGGCAGTCGAGATCGATCTTGGCGACCACTTCCGGTTCGTGATCACCGCAGCTCGAACGGTCTCCGGGGGCACAATGCAACCAGGTGTCGTTGGTTACAAGGTTTCGATCGACGCGTACTGCGGACTGACACGTCGCGACTCGTTCAGCGTCGACGTCGTTACAGGCTCGGTTATGACAGCTCATCCGAATACAGAGACCCGACAAGGCTTGGTGCCTGCGTTGCCGCCGACTCGCGTACGGCTTTATCCCGTAGTGGATCACATCGCCGACAAGCTCTGCGCAACACAGAGCAAGTACGGCACTTTGGGCGACCAGCCTTCAAGTCGAGTTCGTGATCTGGTAGATCTCGTCGTGTTCGCTCGAACACAACGCATCGATGGAACCGAGCTTATTGAGGCCATCAATTCCGAGTGGGTGTATCGGGGGCTCCCCGACGCCCCATATTTCAGCCCTCCCTCAACCTGGGATCGCCTCTACCGGCCAGAAGCGCGCAAAGTGCCTGCTTGTGGCGACACGATCACCTTCGCCGCGGCCACGGAACTTGTCGCGGCGCTCCTCGCTCCCGCATTCGACCGGACTTGCACCGGGAAACATTGGGAACCGTCCTTGTTTTGGTGGAGGCAGGACTGAGGCCGGTGGCCGTGCCTCGATCAAACTCTCGACGCGGCCACCCAGCAGGCAAAATTTTCATCACTGTTGACGCATGCTTACGGCTGGCTTCCGGCGTCGCTGTGGATACTTGGCCGTCCACAATTGGGCTCCACCACTCAACGTTTGCGTGACCGCACCAGGCAGGCTGCCGCCATGCACGACGATCTCGACGCCTACCTCAATCGCAAGCACCAGGTCATCACGACCGAGGAGCTCCACGACCTCGGCTATGACCGGCATGCCATCGGCAAGTTCGTCGCGACCGGCCGACTCAAGAAGCAACAGCGCGGCTGGTATCGCCTGCCGACCACTCCCCTCACGATGTTTGGCCGTGCCCGGATCGCCGCCGGCGCCGTCACGTGCCTCAGCGCACTGCAGCACCTCGGCTTCTGGACACCAGAGTTCAGCGAGCTACACCTGCGGGTGGGCGCCTACGGGCTCGGCGACACATGGCACCACCTGCCCTCGCTCAGCCTCCCCGATGATGCGCTCGACAGTCACGAGGGAATCCTGTTGTGTGCCCAAGACTGCTGTGAGCTCGACGAACTCGTGGCGATCCTCGACGAGATGGCCAGGCGCGAACTCGACGTCACGTCGCTTGACGGACACCCGCTGGCCAAGGAGAAGCTGCAGCGCGCCATCGCGTTGTCGGGGCATCGCGCCGACTCGGCGCTCGAGTCGCTCGTGCGAGTGCGGCTTGACCAACTCGGCATCAAGCACCGTCGGCATGTGAAGGTGGGTGTGTTCGAGCTCGACTTTCTCATCGGCGACTACCTCGCCGTCGAGTGCGACGGCTTCGCCTACCACTCGAATCAGGCCGACGTAATCCGCGACCGCAAGAAGGACCGCTACTTCGAGTCGCTCGGCTACTCGATGCTGCGGTTCACGTACTGGGACATCATCGAGCGCTGGGACGAGTGCGAGTCGCAGATCCTCGCGATGGTCCGTGCCGAACGGCACCGCTACCCGTCGTCGCGCCGAGTCGCCCCCTTCGCCGTCTAACCCAAAAGTCTGTCGAGACGAAGCTCGCGGATCGACGCGGGTCGAGACACGTGGCGCGCAAGGCAAGGAAGAGCGACCCGTAGTGTCGTTGGGTCGAATTATCGTGTGTTCTGGCGCGCCACTGCGAAGAACTGCGGCCTCGCGAGGCCGGTGACCTCGGGAAACACGGACGAATGCCGAGATTTTGGGGGTGTGAACGGGCTGAGCCCGTTCAAACCCCCAAAATCTCGGCGTTCGTCCAAGAATCTGCACCGCACCCGACCCAAGCAGCCCGATTTGCGGCTCAAACGCCCCCACTTGGTGACCGCGCCAGAACACCACTGGCCGGTTCGGAAACGCGAATGGTCGCGCCGGGGATCCGGCGCGACCATTCGGGTTGGCGCGAGCAGCGTTACTTGAACCAGATGCCGAGCTCGCGCTCGGCCGACAGGGTCGAGTCCGCGCCGTGCACGAT
>NZ_JASCYH010000063.1:0-7698 GCF_030011715.1 Gulosibacter sediminis
GTTTTTGTAGTTCTGGCGGTGCCAGAACTACAAAAACTGACCACTCAACCCCCTTCGCGCGCTCGTTAGGAGCGGACTAGACGACGGATCGCTTCGGTGGCTTCCTCGATTTTTTCGGTGGCGGCCTCGTCACTCAGCTTCGCGGCGTCGAGCACGCAGTGCTTCAGGTGGTCATCGAGGAGGCCGGTGGCAACGCCCTGAAGCGCGCGGGTGAGGGCCGAAACCTGCGTGAGGATGTCGATGCAGTACTTTTCGTCATCGATCATCTTCGCGATGCCGCGGGCCTGCCCCTCGATGCGCTTCATGCGGCTGAGGTAGCGGTCCTTGTCGCTGATGTAGCCGTGGTGGTGCTCGTGCGAGTCGATTTCGACTGACATGGCTGGTCCTTCACTCCGTCGTTCCGGTAGGAACGAATACTGACTTCGAGGGTAGGGGTTACTTCGAGGCGACGCTCTTGAAGGCACGCAGGCGAAGGCTGTTGCCGACGACGAAGACGCTGGAGAACGCCATCGCCGCACCCGCGAGCATCGGGTTGAGCATGCCGAGCGCTGCGAGCGGAATCGCGGCGACGTTGTAAGCGAAGGCCCAGAACAGGTTCGTCTTGATCGTGCCGAGCGTCTTGCGCGAGAGTCGGATGGCGTCGACCGCGGCCCGCAGGTCGCCACGCACGAGCGTGATGTCGGAGGCCTCGATCGCGACGTCGGTGCCGGTGCCCATCGCGAGGCCCAGGTCGGCCTGCGCGAGCGCCGGGGCGTCGTTCACACCGTCCCCGACCATCGCGACGACCTTGCCCTCACCCTGCAGGCGGGTGACGACGTCGACCTTGTCCTTCGGCAGTACCTCGGAAATGACGTCGTCGATGCCAACCTCGGAGGCAATCTGGCGGGCCACCACCTCGTTGTCACCGGTGAGCAGCACTGGCGTCAGCCCAAGCGCCTTGAGCCCGCGGATCGCCTCGGCGCTCGTCGGCTTGACGGTGTCGGCGACTACGAGTAGGCCGCGAGCCTGCCCATCCCAGCCGATCGCGACGACGGTCTTGCCCTCGTCTTCGGCTCGCGCCTTCGCCTCCGCGAGCTGCGGCGACAGCTGCTGTGCCCAGTCGGCGAGCAGCGACTCGCGGCCGATCACGACGGCGGTGCCGTCGACGATGCCCTGCACGCCCTTGCCTTCGACGTTCGCGAAGTCCTCGGGCGTCGGCAGCTGACCGACCTCCTGTGTCGCGCCCTTGGCGATCGCCTGGGCGATCGGGTGCTCCGAGGAGTCTTCGAGCGCGCCCGCGAACCGCAGTAGTTCGGCGCGGTCGACGCCTGGCTCGGTGATGACCTCGGTGAGCGTCATCTTGCCGCTCGTGACGGTGCCCGTCTTGTCGAGCACGACCGTGTCGACCTTGCGAGTCGATTCGAGTACCTCGGGGCCTTTGATGAGGATGCCCAGTTGCGCGCCACGGCCCGTGCCGACGAGCAGCGCGGTCGGGGTCGCGAGCCCCAGGGCGCATGGGCAGGCAATGACGAGCACCGCAACCGCGGCGGTGAAGGCCGCGGCAACGGGGTGGCCACCGACGAGCCAGGCTGCAAGCGTGGCGATGGCGATCACGATGACGATCGGCACGAAGACGCCCGAGATTCTGTCGGCGAGCCGCTGTACTTCGGCCTTACCCGTCTGCGCGTCCTCGACCAGCTTCGCCATCTGGGCGAGCTGCGTGTCAGAACCGACGCGGGTGGCGCGCACCACGAGGCGACCGCCGGCGTTGACCGTCGCGCCGGTCACCGGGTCGCCGGGGCGAACCTCGACCGGCACGGACTCGCCCGTGAGCATCGACGCGTCGACCGCGGATGCGCCCGAAGTCACGACGCCGTCGGTCGCGATCTTTTCGCCCGGGCGAACGACAAACTCATCGCCGACGGCGAGCTCGTTCGTCGGAATCTTCACCTCGACGCCGTCACGCAGCACCGCGACGTCCTTCGCGCCGAGCTCAAGCAGGGCGCGGAGGGCGGCACCGGCCTGGCGCTTCGAACGCTTCTCGAAGTAACGGCCGGCGACGATGAACATGGTCACGCCCGCGCCGACCTCGAGGTAGATGTTCGCCGCGCCGTCGGACGGGGCAATTGTGAACTCGAACGCGTGCGTCATCCCAGGCATGCCGGCAGTACCGAAGAAGAGGGCATAGACCGACCAGAGCAGCGCGGCCGAGGTGCCCATCGAAATGAGCGTGTCCATCGTCGCGGCGCCGTGCTTGAGGTTGATCCACGCGGCCTTATGGAACGGCCAGGCCGCCCAGATGATCACCGGCGCCGCGAGTGTCAGCGAGAGCCACTGCCAGTACGTGAACTGCAGCGCGGGAATCATTGCCATCGCGATCACGGGAACCGTCAACACGACCGAGCCGATCAGGCGGTGCCGAAGCGAGGTGAGCTCGCGATCTTCCTCGGTCTCGCTGTCGCCGCCTTCAGGAGTCCCCCTGGGGTTCTTCGGCTTCGGCAGGGTTGCCGTGTAGCCGGTCTTCTCGACCTCGGCGACCAGCAGTGCAGGGTCGTAGCCGGCTGGCACTGTGACCTTGGCCTTCTCAGTGGCGTAGTTGACCGTGGCAGCAACGCCATCGAGCTTGTTCAGCTTCCGCTCGATCCGGTTCGCGCAGGAAGCACAGGTCATGCCGCCGATTTCGAGTTCGATAGCCGGGCCTCCCGTGGTGGGAGCTGATGTGCTCATCCTCTTCCTACTTTCTCAGCTTTCGTACGACGGCCGGCTCGAGACACTGCGGCCAGAATGCGAACGGTCGGCCTGCGCGCGTCGTCGCTCGCGAGCTTTCCTGACGCGTACGTTAGACGCGCACCGCAGAGTAGCCGGCCTCCTCGACCGCAGCGAGCACCTTCGCGTCGTCGATGTCGCCATCGGCGGTAACGCTGAGCTTGCCGGTCTGTGCGCTGACCTGGATGTCCTTGATGCCAGGGATCTCACTGACCTCTTCGCGAACCGACAGTTCGCAGTGGCCGCAGGTCATACCGGTTACCTGGTAGTCATTCGAAGTCATTGGAGTTCCTCCTCGCGTTCCGATACCCCCACTGGGTACCTGCTCGAGTCCAACCATATACCCCCAGCGGGTATTCCGCGACGCGTCAAAAACCGACCACTCAACCCCCTCAGCCGTAGTGGTGGCGGTAGCGGGCCGCGGCGGCCGGATGGAGCGCCACCGGCGCCGTGTCGATGAGGTTCGCCGAAGTGAGGTATTGCACGCCGACCGAACCCGCGGGCACGAGGCGCTCCGCATCGGCGATGAGCACGTCGACGAGCCCGGCGGCAACCTCGTCCGCGAGGTCGGGCCTCGCGAGCAGGTAGTTCGGCGTCCCCACTGTCGGGGTCTCGGCCGAGCTCCCGTACGCGCCCGACGGCAGCGCGGTCGCCAAGTAACTGCCCGGATGCTGCCCATCGAGCCCGGGCAGCGCATCCGTCAACTCGACAAATCGCACGCCCGGCGACGCCGTGAGCTCACTAATCACCGGCGCGGGAATGCCGCTCGACCAGAACAGCGCGTCGATCTCCCCCGCCACGAGCGCATCGCTCGCCGCTTGGATGCCAAGCTCAACCTCGTCGACCGCGTCGTCACCCTCGCGCAGACCCGCTACCTCGAGAATCAGTCGCGCGGTGTAGGCCGCGCCCGAGCTCGGTGCACCAACGCCCACACGGTGCCCGCGCAGATCGGCGAGCGCGACGATGTCGCTGTCGTGGCGCACGACGCACTGCAGATAGTTCTGATAGACGCGGCCAATGGCGACGAGGTCGTCGTCGCGCGAGGCCACCGAGTCGGCGAGGGCGATGCCGAGGTCGGCGCGGCCCGACACGAGCTGTTCAAGGTTGTCGAAGCTCCCCTTTGTCGCGCGTACCTCGAGCTCAGCAACCCCTGCCCTCGCGGCGGCATCCCGCAGCAGCGCGCCGAACTGCAAGTAAGTTCCGCCTGCCTCACCGCTCGCCATCGCGAGCGGCGTCGCCTCGCGCCGCAGGCCACACCCGCTTACGCCGAGCAGCGCGACGGTGCCGACCGCCCCGAGAAATCCGCGTCTCGTCAGCCCGCTCACTGCGGCACCACCTCGACGCGCACGAGGAGACCGCCCGCGGCAGATCGGAGTACACGCATCTCACCATCGTGCGCGAGCGCGAGTTGGCGCACGATCGCGAGCCCGAGTCCGGTCCCGGGCAAGCCACGATGGCGATCGGACCGCCAGAAGCGGTTACCGGCCTGCGCGAGATCGTCGGCCTCGAGCCCGGTGCCATCGTCACCTACCTCGAGCACAGTGCTGCCCGCTTCGTCGCGCAGCGACACGGTCACGGTCGGCGCCCCGCCCGCGTACTTCGCCGCGTTCTCGAGCAGAATCTCGGTGATCTCGACGAGGTCGCCGAACGCGCCGAGCACCGGAACGCGCTCCCCCGCGATTGCTCGGATGCGCAGCCCGTCCGGCGCGTGCGCAGCTGCGACCACCTCGGCCGCGTTCGCCCGATCGGTGAGGTCGAGCTGCTGGGTCATGCTCGTCGGCGCCTCGCCGCTCGCGGCCGCCGTCGCGCGGTGCGAGGCATTCGCGAGCACGAGCATCCGGTCAACGATGTGCTCGAGACGATCGAGGTCGCCGTCAACGGCGCGCGTCTCTTCGCTCGGCGGCAGGCCGTCGATGCGCAGCCGAATGGCCGCGAGCGGGTTACGAAGCTGGTGCGAGGCCTCGGCGACGAAGCCGCGCTGCTGCTCGAGCGCATCCTCGACGCTGCCGGCCATGCGGGCGAACGAGCGCGCGAGCCGGCGCAGTTCAGGCGGCCCAGACCGCTCGGGCAGGCTCACGGCCCGATGTTCTTCAATCGCGTGCGTTGCCCGGTCGAGCGCGTGCACGGGCCGCAAGATCCAGTTCGTCCAGCGGTAGAGCGCGAGCAGCAGCGCGCCGAGCAGCACGAAACCGATCATTGTGATGAGCGCCCATGACGTCGCCACGTCGGTGCGGGCCTCGACGAGATTCGTCTCGACGACGACGGCACCGGCGGTCACGCCCGGGAGCCCCTCGAAGGGCGCTGCAAGCAGCGCCCTCGAATCGCTCCAGGGGCGGATGGTCGGGATCGTCAGCCGGGGCACGGAACGGCCCGCCGACAGCGCGAGCGTCGTGACGTCGTCGCGGTGCGTGTCGAGGCCACCGGAGTCGGCCAGCACGACACCGCGGCCGTCAATGACGGCAACGGCATCGCCATAGGTTTCGGCGAAGCGGTCAAGGTAGCTCTGGAGTTGGCCCGTATCGCCCGCCGTCACCGCGATTTCGGCTCGGCTGACGATCTCGTTCATCGCCGCCATGCGCTGCAGCGTCGCCTCGTGGGTGCGCGTCACGGCGATTCCATGGCCGGCCGTCACAAGAATCACGATCACCGTGATGAGACCCAGAAGCACCGAGGGGATGAGCACCCGACGCCTCACGGCGCCGCCTCAAAGCGATAGCCGAAGCCGCGCAGGGTGGTGATGGTGCCGGGCGGCAGCTTCTGTCGCAACTGCGCGAGGTGCACGTCAACCGCGCGCGAACTCGTGGGATACTCGGGACCCCACACCCCGCGCACGAGCTCGGGCCGACTCACGGCCGCACCCACGTTGCGCGCAAGTTCCGCCAGCAGCGAGAACTCCGTCGGCGTCAGCGAGATTTCCGTGCCGTCGACCGTGGCGCTCCGCGCGCCGAGATCGACCGCGACCGAGCCCGCGCGAATCTCCTGCGCATCCGGCTGCCGCTGCACGTAGCGACGGCGCACCGCCTCGATGCGGGCGAGCAGTTCATGCACGCGCACCGGCTTGATCAGGTAGTCGTCGGCGCCCCGACGCAGCGCGACCACGGTCGAGCGCTCGTCGCCTCGCGCCGTGACGACGATCACCGGCACCTCGCTGCGCGATCGCAGCAGTCGCAACGCCTCAAGCCCATCCATGTCGTCGAGGCCGAGGTCGAGCAGCACCACGTCGGCGCCCTGATAGCTCTGGAGGAGTCCGGCGCCGGAGGTCACGTGCGCGCACTGATGCTCGGCCCGCTGGAGCACCGCGGTGAGCGCGGCCGCGACCGAGGCGTCATCCTCAACCACCAGCACTCGCATGAGTGTCATCTTATGCGGCACCAGCACTCGGCGAGTGCGTGTTAAGGCCCCGTAAGGATTCCCGGCGGGCCGTTCTGCGCCTCGATACGGTAGCCAAGCGCCACCGTGGACGCAGATGTCGACGGTGGCGCAAGACCCGCACAACCCCGCATCCGATAGGACACGCATGTCGACGACAACCGCGCCCGCAGCATCGCTGCGGCGATCTATCTCCAATACCCTGAAGGGTTCGACCGGCAATCTTGTCGAGTGGTACGACGTCTACGTCTACTCAGTGTTCGCGACCTACTTCGAGTCACAGTTCTTCGATGCCGACGACAAGAACTCGACCATCTACGTGTGGGCCATCTTCGCGGTGACCTTCCTCATGCGCCCGATCGGCTCGTGGTTCTTTGGTCGCTATGCCGACCGCCACGGCCGCAAGCAAGCACTCACCGTGTCGGTGACGATCATGGCGATCTGTTCGTTTGCCGTGGCGATCACCCCGACCGCCGAGACGATCGGCATCGGCGCCGCGGTCATCCTCATTCTTTGCCGCCTGCTGCAGGGCTTCGCCACCGGTGGCGAGTACGGCACGAGCGCGACCTATATGTCTGAGGCCGCGATTCCCGGCCGCCGCGGTTTCCTCTCGTCGTTCCACTACGTCACCCTCGTCGGTGGCCACGTGCTCGCACAGACGACGCTGCTCATCATGGTGCTCACGCTCGACACCCAGGCGATCTCCGAGTGGGGCTGGCGCATCGCGTTCGGCATCGGCGGCGTCGTCGCGCTCGTCGTGTTCTGGCTGCGTCGCACCATGGACGAGTCGCTCTCGGCCGAGGTCATCGCCGAAACGAAGGCGGGCGGTGCAAAGGCCTCGGGCTCGATGCGCGAGCTGCTCGTGAACCAGTGGCGCCCGCTGCTGCTCTGCTTCCTCGTCACCATGGGTGGCACGGTCGCGTTCTACACCTACTCGGTTACCGGCCCAGCGATCGTGAAGTCGGCGTTCGCTGGCGACGACGTCATCACGGGCACCGTCATCAACCTCATCGCCCTGACGATCCTCATGCTGCTGCAGCCGCTGGGCGGCTGGATCTCCGACATCGTCGGTCGCAAGACGCTGCTCGTGTTCTTCGGCATCGGCGGCGTGCTCTACACGTGGGTGCTGCTCACCCAACTGCCGCAGCAGACGAGCGCATTCACGGCCTTCGCGATTCTCGTCGGTGGCTTCGTCATCCTTACCGGCTACACCTCGATCAACGCGGTCGTGAAGGCCGAGCTGTTCCCGTCGCACATCCGCGCGCTTGGCGTCGGCTTTGGCTACGCCATGGCGAACTCGATCTTCGGCGGCACGGCGCCCGTGCTCTACCAGGCGGCCGGCGCGGCCGAGCAGGTACCGATGTTCATCGTCTACGTGACGGCCGTCATCGCCGCATCGCTCGTCGTCTACGTCTTCTTCCTCAAGAACCACGGTCGCACCTGGCTCGACCACGAGAAGGAGCTCCACGCCGAGGCCGACGGCCACACCCTGGAGCGCCAGCCCAGCTAACGCCCCCTCCGGTCGCCCCTAGCAGTTGAGTGGTCGTTTTTTGTAGTTCTGGCACCGCCAGAACTACAAAAAAC
>NZ_JASCYH010000064.1:0-7363 GCF_030011715.1 Gulosibacter sediminis
CCTACGAGATGCCTCTCAGACTCGGGAAATAGGATCTTAGACAACCTCTATTCTTCCTGGTCAGAGGGGCATTTCTGCGTTACGACGCCAACTTAGCAAGCCTCCCCATCGGTGGATCGAGGCTAAGCCGCGACACCACCGGAACGGCTCGTCACCGCACCCGTTCGGCAATGTGCCGGGCGGCGGTGACGAGCCGTTCGACGATGGCCTCCTGGTCGATCGGGCGGGCGACGAACAGGGCCGCGAGCGCTGCCGGGCGTCCCTGCGGCAGGGCGATCGGCACCGCGATCGAGTTGAGCCCGTCGATGACTTCCTCGTGGCTCAGCTCGAAGCGGGCCGGCGGGTACGCCACGGGGTCGAGTTGCGAGCGGATGACCCGGCCGGGGGCGCCGACGTCGACGGAGTGGCGACTGCCCGGGCGCTGCACGACCATGGCATCGAGGTCGCGGGGCTGCGCGCTGAGCAGCGTGACCGCCTCCTCGCCGTCGTGGGTGACGAGGAACGTGGTGAGCTGCAGCTCGTCGGCGACGCGGTCAAGCACGGGTGCCGCCGCAGCCTGGAGGTCGCGGGCGACGCCACGGGCAAGCGCGACGAGCCGGGCGCCGAGCTCGATCTCGCCGGCCGCCGTGCGGGCAGCAAATCCGTGCGTCTCGAGCGTCGCGAGCAGGCGGTAGGCCATCGAGCGGTGGATGCCGATCGCCTCGGCGAGCTGCGCGACCGTCATCGGCCTCGGCGAATCACCGATGATCTCGAGCGCTCGCAGGCCGCGGGCCAGCGTCTGGGACCCCCGCGTCGTTGCCTCATTCGCCACGGCGCACTCCTTCGAACTCTTGCGACCACACCGGTCTCTGCATAGCATTGTTCTATATTTACGACAGTGTCGCAAATAGCGAGACACTGGCCCGCACATTGGCAACGCCGCCACAAAGGAGCTCCACCGATGCAGATCCACTACCGAGGCTATGAATCGGGCGACCCGCGAGTCCGCCCCGCCGCCGGATACGGCGTCGACCGGCCCACCGAACTTCCCGACGAGATGGACGTCCTGATCGTCGGCACCGGCCCCGCTGCGGTCGCCGTCACCGCCCAGCTCTCGCGCTTCCCATCCATCAACGCGCGCGCGATCGAACGCCGCCCCGGCCCCCTCGAGGTCGGCCAGGCCGACGGCATCCAGGCCCGCTCGGTCGAGACGTTCCAGGCCTTCGGCTTCGCCGACGAAGTCATCGCCGAGGCGTACCGCAACGTCGAGATGTGCTGGTGGAAGCCGTCGAAGGACGACCCCTCGAAGATCGAGCGCGTCTCGCGCGACCCTGACGATGCGAGCGGCATCAGCGAGTTCCCGCACATCTACGTGAACCAGTCGCGCATCCTCGACTACTTCCTCCGCGACGCAAAGCGGGCGCCCGGCCGCATCGAACCCGACTACGGCATCGAGTTCCTCGACTGCACGATCGACCCCGGGGCCGAGTACGCCGTCACGGCGCGCGTGCGCTACACCGCCGGCCCGCGCGTGGGCGAGGAGCGCACGGTGCGCGCGAAGTACCTCGTCGGCGGCGACGGCGCCCGCAGCTCGGTGCGCTCGGCGCTCGGCCACCGTCTCCAGGGCGACGCGTCGATGCACGCCTGGGGCGTCATGGACGTCATGGCGAACACAGACTTCCCCGACTTCCAGGTGAAGTGTTCGATCCAGTCGCACGACGCGGGCAACATCCTGCTCATCCCCCGCGAGGGCGGCTACCTCTCACGTCTTTACGTCGACCTCGGCGTGGTTGAGGAGCACGACGCGGGCGCCGTGCGCGCGACCCCGCTCGAGGCGATGATCGAGCGGGCCAACCGCATCCTCGCCCCCTTCACGCTCGACGTGCGCGCCGTCACCTGGTGGTCGGTCTACGAGGTCGCCCACCGCATCACGAACGGCTTCGACGACGTGCCTGCCGAGCACATCGACACCCGCACGCCGCACGCCTTCATCATGGGTGACGCCTGCCACACCCACTCGGCGAAGGCCGGCCAGGGCATGAACGTGTCGATTCAGGACGGCTTCAACCTTGGTTGGAAGCTCGCCGCCGTGCTCGAGGGCCGCTCCCCCGAGGCATTGCTGTCGACCTACGCCTCCGAGCGCAAGGAGATCGCGCAGAACCTCATCGACTTCGACAAGGAATGGTCGACGATGATGGCCCGCCCGGTCGACGAGTGGGAGGACCCGGCCGAGCTCGAGCGCTACTACGTCAACACAATGGAGTTCCCCGCGGGGTTCATGACCGAGTACGCGCCGTCGATCATCACCCTCGACGCCGAGCACCAGGCGCTCGCCGCCGGCTTCCCCATCGGCAAGCGCTTCAAGTCGGCCGAGGTGATTCGCCGCGCCGACAACCGCTGGCAGCACCTCGGGCACCTGCACGAGGCCGACGGCCGCTGGCGCGTCTACGTGTTCGCCGACTCGGCCGCGCCGGCGCTCGAGGGCACCCCGACCGCCGACTTCGCGAACTGGTGGGCGAACGACGCGGCCTCGCCGCGCGTGCGTTACACGCCCGGCGATGGCGACGACGACGCGGTATTCGACACGAAGGTGATCTACCAGCAGGAGTACACCGAGTTCGACCCGAAGGACGTGCCAAACGCGTTCAAGCCGCTCAAGGTGCCGTTCGGGCTCGAGGACATCAACCAGATCTTCGCGACGGGCCACGGCCGCGACATCCACCGCGAGCGCGAGGTTTCACGCGACGGCGCGATCGTGATCGTGCGCCCCGATCAGTACGTCGCCGGCGTGCTGCCCCTCTCAGCCCGCGACGAGGTCGCCGAGTTCTTCGCGCAGCACCTGCTCGAGCCAGCCCCGGCCGAGCGGGCGGAGTTCATCACAGAATTCCACGAGCGCATCAAGCTGTAGCCGCTTCGCGTTGCAGGAGGTCCTGCTCGCCCAGGTCGGAGTCGAGGACGACGCGGAAGAGCTCATGAGCTGGATGGACTTCAGCACCGTGCCGCGCATGGCCGAACTCGCGGGGCACTACGCCGAGGCCGAGGACTCCCCAATGCGGGCATCCTTCGGCCTTGGCCCCGAGCTGCCACTCGACGCGGTCGAGCGGCTGCGGGTGGAAAGCTAGCCCATCGCGGGGGCTGGGGCCATGCCCGGCGCGTAGTCGACGAAGCGCGAGAGGTGGCCCTGGAAGAGCACCGTGACGGTGTCGGTGGGGCCGTTACGGTGCTTCGCCACGATGAAGTCGGCCTCGGAGGCGCGGGGGTGGTCTTTCTCGTAAGCACCCTCGCGGTGAAGAAGGATGACCATGTCGGCGTCCTGCTCGAGCGAGCCCGACTCACGAAGGTCGCTAATGGCGGGCTTCTTGTCGGCGCGCTGCTCGGAGTTTCGGTTGAGCTGCGAGAGGGCGATGACCGGACACTCGAGCTCCTTCGCGAGCAGCTTGAGCGCACGCGAGAACTCCGAGACCTCTTGCTGACGCGACTCGACGCGCTTACCCGAGGTCATGAGCTGGAGGTAGTCGATGACGATGAGCTTGAGGCCGTGCTTCTGCTTGAGGCGGCGGCACTTCGCGCGGATCTCGACGAGGGTCATGTTCGGCGAGTCGTCGATGTAGAGCGGGGCCTCGGCGATGTCGCCCTGTGTGCGGGCGATTTTCTGCCAGTCTTCGTCGGACACCTTGCCGGTGCGCATGTGCTGCAGCTTGACGCTCGCCTCGGCCGAGAGCAGGCGCATGGCGATCTCGGAGCGGCTCATCTCGAGCGAGAAGAAGATCGACGGCATGTTCGCGTGGATCGACGCGTAGCGGCAGAAGTCGAGCGCGAGCGTCGACTTACCCATACCGGGTCGGGCGGCGACGATGATCATCTGGCCGGCGTGGAGGCCGTTCGTGAGGCCGTCGAGGTCGCGGAAGCCCGTGGGCACACCAGTGAGCTCGCCGTCGCGGTTCGCAGCCGCGTCAATGTCGTCCTGCGCGACCTTGAGGGCCTCGCTGAGCGGCACATAGTCTTCGGTCTCGACGCCGCCGGTGACGGCGTAGATCTCGGCCTGCGCCTGGTTGACGAGCTCGACGACCTCGCCCTCGGCGCCGTAGCCGATCTGCACGATGCGGGTGCCTGCCTCGACGAGGCGGCGCAGCACGGCGCGCTCGGCGACGATCTCGGCGTAGTAGCCGGCGTTCGCGGCGGTCGGCACGAGTCCGACGAGCGTGTGCAGGTAGTCGGCGCCGCCAGCACGCTGGAGGTCGCCCGTCTTCGTGAGCTGGTCGGTCACCGCGATGACGTCGGTGGGCTCGCCAGCCGCGTAGAGCGTCTGAAGGGCGTCGAAGATGATCTCGTGCTTCGGAATGTAGAAGTCGATGCCGCGGACGCTCTCAACGACGTCAGCAACGGCATCCTTCGAGAGCATCATGCCGCCGAGGGCCGACTGCTCGGCGAGCAGGTCGTGCGGCGGGGTGCGGGGGCCGTCCTGCGCCGCCCGGCTCGATTCGCGGCCTTCAGTACCGAGATGCGTGAGAGTCATTCGCGTCCTTTCCACAGCCGTTGTATCGCGAGCCTGCGACACGGAGGTGCCGGTACGCAGCGACGATGATTCACCCTAGTGCTCCCCAGAGTGCCCCAACACCACCCACGAAGTTGCCTGTGGATAACTTGTGGAGCGTTGGTGGACGACGCGCCGTGCGAATGTGCACGACAGTGTGGATAACTGTGGAGAACTCGGGTGGAGAGTTTCGTGATTACAACGCTGATCTGGTGTTTTGTTCGTTCACACCCGGTGGATAACAAGCCATCTAAACCACAGCTTGAAGGTTGTCGACTTGCAAAAGTATCCACAGGTGTGGTGTGGGCAAGGCCCGTGAACGGCCGTCGTTCGCACGACAAAACGCCGCGCCACCGGGTGGAAAACCACCCTGGCGACACGGCGTCTTGTGCGTGGGTGCCCTAGCGGGCAGCGATGACCTGCACCTTGAGGGTTGCCGTCACGTCGTCGTGGAGACGAACGAGGGCCTCATGGGTGCCGACCTGCTTGATCTGCGTCGGGAAGACGACCTTGCGCTTGTCGATCGAGCCGAGACCCTGGGCCTCGACCGCGTCGGCGACGTCGGCGGTGCGCACCGAGCCGAACAGGCGGCCTTCGGCGCCCGACTTCACGTGTACGCGAATGAGGGCGGCCTCGAGGCTCTGCTTGAGCGCCTGGGCCTCCTCGACCGACTTGATCGCGCGGGTCTCGCGCGCCTTCTGGATCTGCTCGACCTGTGACTCGCCACCGCGAGTCCAGTTGACGGCGTAGCCCTTGGGAACGAGGTAGTTACGGGCAAAGCCGTTCTTCACCTCGACGACATCGCCAGCCGAGCCGAGCCCGGTGACTTCCTGCGTGAGAATTACCTTAGCCATGCGTGAACTCCTTAGCGGCCCGAGCCTGCGTAGGGCAGGAGCGCCATCTCGCGGGCGTTCTTCACCGCGCGAGCGATGAGGCGCTGCTCCTGCACCGAAACACCGGTGATACGACGGGCGCGGATCTTTCCACGCTCTGAGATGAACTTGCGGAGAGTGTTGACGTCCTTGTAGTCAATGACGCCGACCTTGATGCTCTTCGCCGGAGCGACAGGCTTACCCTTGCCCCGGTGAGCGTTGCGGCGGTTGCCGCTCGACTTTCCAGCCATGAGAAATGCTCTTTCTGAAATCTACGAAAAAGTGATGTGCGGTGAGAGCTGCCGGTCTAGAACGGCGGCTCTTCGTCGTACCCACCACCGGCGCCCGGCGTTGCCCAGCCACCCGAGCCGCTGGACGAGTAGTCCTGCTGCGGTTGCTGACGGGGTGCGCTGTTGCCCCAGGGCTGCTCGGCCTGCGGACGCTCGTTCTGCTGCACAGAACGCTGCTGTCCGCCACCGAAGTTGCCGCCCTGGCCGCCCTGACCACCCGAGGTGCGCTGCACCTGAGCGGTCGCGTACCGCAGCGACGGGCCGATCTCGTCAATCTCGAGCTCAACGGTCGTTCGCTTCTCGCCCTCGCGGGTTTCGTACGAACGCTGCTTCAGCCTGCCCTGCGCAATGACGCGCTGGCCCTTGGTGAGGCTCGAGGCAACGTGCTCGGCGTAGTCGCGCCACACGGATGCTCGCAGGAACAGCGCCTCGCCGTCCTTCCACTCGTTCGACTGACGGTCGAACGTGCGCGGTGTCGATGCGATGGTGAAGTTCGCTACGGCCACACCCTGGGGGGTGTAGCGCAGTTCGGGGTCGGCGGTGAGGTTGCCCACCACGGTAATGATCGTGTCGCCTGCCATTTCGCGCTCCCTACTTGTCCCGGTGATTCGCTACGTTACGTGTGCGGTGTTGGGGTTTGACTTGTGTGACTTACTTGGCCTCGGCCGCGTCGTCTTCCGACTTCGCGTTGCTGAGACGGAACGATGCCTCGTCCGCGCGCAGGACCTTGGTGCGCAGCACGGCCTCGGAAAGGCGCAGCTGGCGGTCGAGCTCCTGTGCGGTTGCCGAGGTCGCGGTGAAGTTCACGACGGCGTAAATGCCTTCCGACTTCTTCTCGATCTCGTATGCGAGCTTGCGCTTGCCCCAGATGTCGGTGTTCTCGATGGTTCCGCCGTCCTTGGTGATGACTGCGAGGAACTTGTCGAGGCTGGTGGCGACGGTGCGCTCGTCGATTTCTGGCGAAATGATCACCATGAGTTCATACTGATGCACGATTAACCCACCTCCTTTGGTCTCGAACGGCTGCAGACGGTCTGCAGCAGGAGGGTTCTGCATCGTGCCGGTTGCCCGGCACTGTGAATTGCGGCCAGTGGATTCGGCCACGCAACCTCCATATCTTATGCGCACTCGGGGCCACCGCGCCAGTGCCGGATTCACTCGCGCGCGCGATGCCGCATCAGCCCGGTTCTGTCAGCATGGAGGCGACACCGCGAGCGTAGGAGAGATCGAGCATGACGAATCCCCCGGAAAACCCGTACGAGCAGCCGAACCCCTTCGCGCAGCAACCACCCCAGCAGCCGTACCAGCAGCCGTACCCAGCCTCTGCATCCGGGCCGCTGCCGCCGCAGCCGACGGGAGAGTTCAATGTGATGGGCCTCGTCGCGCTCATCTGCGGCATCATCGCCATCGGGGTGAGCTGGGTGCCATTCCTCGGTTGGTTCGGGATGCTCCCGGCGCTCGCCGCGGTGGGCTTCGGCATCGCTGGCGTCGCGGCGCAGCGCTACCAGGGCAATCGCGGCCCCGCGATCGCGGGGCTCATTCTTGGTGGCGTCGGGTTCATTTTCTGCCTGATCCTGCCGATCTTCACCGGCGCGTGGTTCGTCTTCGACCAGGTGATCAGCTACGACAGCTCGCTCGGCCTTTAACGCAAACGACGGCGGGCGGGTGACCAGAAATGGTCACCCGCC
>NZ_JASCYH010000065.1:0-6387 GCF_030011715.1 Gulosibacter sediminis
AAAGTGGCCGGGGCGAATGCCCTGGCCACTTTCGCGTCGATCGGTTCTACGTACTTACGAGTCAGTCGATCGCGAGCGTGTCTTCGAAGTGACCACCTGCCATGGGGTCAACTGGGCTCAGCGTGACAGTCGATCCGTTGGGCAGCGTCACCATCCCGTCGATCATGCCTGCATCCAACCAACCGTCGCCGCCGTACGAGACGCCGCTGACGCGCTCGCTCTGCGACACCGTCGCGTCCGGCACCCAAACGCTGGGGTCAAACGGTGTCGTCGGCCCTGCATCAGTGACGACGAAGGTGGCCGTGGCTGCCCCGACGGGGTCGCCTGCCGCATCCTCAACGCGCAGTTCAAGCGTGTATTCACCTGTGGGAGCTGCGACGCCCGTCGCCACCTCGACAAAGAACGGCTTGCCGTCGGTAAGGAGCTCCTGGAAACCGATCACGCCACTCGCATGGCCGTCGGCATCGGGCACGTTTTCCATGACATCGCTGCCGCCCACGCTGTTCCCATTGACGAAGAGGTAGTACGCGTCGCCCTCGCTCAAGCCGCTCGCCGACCACGTGATGCCGCTCGCCGATTGCTCGGGCGTGTAGGTGGCCTAGCCAAGCATGAGGGCGAGGTCGGATGCGTCCTCGGTCGGGCCCTCAGTCGAGGTCGGCGGCGTGGTCGCGTCGGTCTCGCCCGGCTCGTCGGTGGGTTCGGTGGTCTCGGCCGGCTCCGTCGTTTCCTCGGCTGGCGGGGTCGACTCGACCGGCGCATCCGCAGGCTCGGTCGTAGCCTCGGCCTCAGTCGTTTCGGGCGCCACCGGTTCAGACTCGAGCGGCCCGGCGGTGGCCTCGTCGTCGGTATCGCTGAGCGGTTCGGCGTGCCGGTGCAGCACGCTGGTATCGAGTGGAGCCGCCACAGCCGGCGTCGCCACCACGAAGAGGCCTCCCAGACCTATCGCGACGGCACCTACGAACGCGCTGATTCGCTTTGCGAGCATGCGCATCGTTGCTTCTTTCGTGAGAATCCGTGCTTGACGCGCAGAATTCTCAGGATCCCCCAACCCTGCACACACCTACCTTCCGCCTGGCATCCGGCCGGCGACAAGAGCGAAATCGCTCACCGGCCCGAATCGTTATCGCGCGTTCACCGAACCGCGATGCGGAAACGACGAAGCGGGTCGAGACAGTGTCTCGACCCGCTAGGTCGTGCGCCGACGAAAGGGTCAGCGCGAAGCGTCAAGCTGCGTGCGCAGCGAGCAACTACTTGACGGTGACGGTGGCGCCGGCGGCCTCGAGGGCCTCCTTGGCCTTCTCAGCGTCTTCCTTGCTTGCGCCCTCGAGGACGGGCTTCGGAGCGCCGTCAACGAGTGCCTTCGCGTCGCCAAGGCCGAGCGAGGTAAGACCACGCACCTCCTTGATGACCTGGATCTTCTTGTCGCCAGCAGCCTCAAGAATGACGTCGAACTCGGTCTTCTCTTCCTCGGCCGGAGCGTCAGCAGCAGCAGCGCCGCCAGCAGCAGCAACAGCAACGGGGGCAGCAGCGGTGACGTCGAAGGTCTCTTCGAAGAGCTTGACGAAGTCGCTGAGCTCGATGAGGGTGAGCTCCTTGAACTGCTCGATGAGCTCTTCAGCGGTGAGCTTAGCCATGGGGTTTCTCCTTAGTTTTGAAATGCCGCGGTCCGGGACGGACTACTCCGCGGTCTCTTCCTGCTTTGCACGCAGCGCGTCGACGGTACGAACCGCCTTCGACGCGGGCGCGGTGAACATGTACGCGGCACCGAACAGCGAGGCCTTGAACGCGCCGGCAAGCTTGCCAAGCAGCGTTTCGCGGGACTCGAGGTCGGCGAGCTTGTTGACCTCTTCCGGGGTGAGCGGCTTACCGTCGAAGTAGCCACCCTTAATCACCAGGAGAGGGTTGTCCTTGGCAAAGTCGCGCAGCGCCTTGGCCGCGTCAACGACCTCACCGGTGACGAACGCAATAGCGGTCGGACCAGCGAAGTTGTCGTCGAGACCCTCGAACCCAGCCTTGTTGGCTGCGATCTTGGCGAGCGTGTTCTTTGCCACGGCGTAGGTTGCGTTCTCACCGAGCGAACGGCGCAGCTCCTTGAGCTGTGCAACGGTGAGACCGCGGTACTCAGTCAGCACAACGGCGTTTGAGCCCTGGAATCGCTCCACGAGCTCAGCGACGGTTGCCTCCTTGGTCGCCATGGTTCTCCTCTCGTCTGTACGCAAGACCTCGGCGGATGCCGGGATCCCACCGCCAGGCACGATTGACACGAAAAAACGCTCCGACGTAGGCGTCGGAGCGTTGCTGGCACGCGCACACGGATGTACGCGGAGCGAGTTGCTCGTTTTCCTACGCGGGTGGTCCTTGCGGATCTTTCGCTCGACTCTGGCCCGTGAGTTGAACTCAATGGGCACGCGCCAAGCACCAGCGGTCTAAGGCTTCGTCAAGTTTAGCCATACGCGTGGCCCGCGCGCAATAGCTTCTTCGCTCGTTCGCGGCGTTGGGGCGCTCAAACAGGCATAGGTGCCGCGTTTGGGTCCGTTCTCGCGAACGAACACCAACGCGACACCTATGGCCGGGAGGGGCGGGGCTGCGGCGCAGGATCGGCGGGGCGCTACTCGACCGGCTGCTCGAGCTCGTCGAGTTCCTCGGCGAACGAGTCGACGGTGCCGCGGGAGCGCGGCGTCTGCGAATCGGTCATCGGGATGCGCGAGGTGCGGTTTACGACGAGGCGCGTCGCGTCGGGGCGCGAGTAGTGACCGACCGGGTCGCCGGCGACCTTCGCGACCGAGATCGCGCCGAGGTCGAGGTCGGCGTAGACAAGACCCTCAGCATCCGGCGCGAGGCTCTCGTGCAGCTGCTGGCCGTCGGGGCCGAAGATGCGCGCGTGGCCGCCGCCAACTTTGAGCAGCTGGCGCTGCAGGTCGGTTTCGCACATCTCGTCAACCATCTCTTGCGACACGGTCGCGCACGGCGCGATCACGAAGGTCTGCCCCTCGACGGCGTAGGTGCGCGACGCGGAGGTGTTCACCTCGGCGCCGAGCGCGTAGGCGCCGCCCTCGTAGAGCGAGAAGCTCGGCCAGGCACCGATGTGCACCTGCTCGTGCTGCGCGTACATCGCGTACTTCGACAGGGGCTGGAAGTGCTCCCAGCAGCAGAGCCCGCCGACGCGGCCGAGCTCGGTTTCGGCAACGACGAGGTCGGACCCGTCGCCCTCGCCGTAGATCACCCGCTCGACGTGGGTCGGCTTGAGCTTACGGCGCTGGGTGATCGTGCGACCATCGGCGCCGATGAGCCACTGCGCGATGTAGAGGCTGCCACCGCTACGCTCGCTGATGCCCGCCGACACCATGATGTTGTGGTCGCGCGCGGCCTTCGAGAGACGATCGGCCTGGGGCGTGCCGTACTCAAGCGAGTTGTCGAAATAGCGTTGCGCGTACTTCTGCATCCACACCGCCGGCACGTCGAGCCAGGCATACCAGGGGTAGCCCGGGAACCATACCTCCGGGAACGCAACGAGCGACGCGCCCTCGGCCGCCGCCTCGGCGATGTACCCAATCGCCTTGTCGATCGTCGCATCGAGGTCAAGAAAAACAGGTGCAGCCTGAATCGCGGCCGCCTTGAACGCTGGGTGTGTCATGTCGTACTCCTTTGCACAACGCCCTGAACTGGTGCGGCCGACGCTACGTTCGCGGCGGATGCGGCGCTTGCCCCACAGCGTCAGCCGGCTTGCCCCGTTGTCGCAGGTCGCGCATCCGGTGTAACAACTCGGCAAGAAGCACAGCGCAATCGGCGCTGCGCGTCTTTAGAATCGGGCATGGCCAAGAAATTGACGACGGCGAGGGTTCCGCGGCGCGAGCGCGTCGCGTTCTGGAATCAGGCGGTGTCGGAGACCTTCGTCGACCTCGGTTGCATCGCCGGCAATGACGCCGACAGCATCGAGGGCGAAATCGACGTGCGGTCGTTCGGCGGGCTGCAGGTTTCGACGGTGCGGTCGACGGCGCAGCTCGTGACGCGCGGGCGTTCCGAGGTGGCGGCCGCGCGGGGCGACGCTGGCTACCTGGTCGGGGTGCAAACCCGGGGTCGGTGCGTCGTGACGCAGGACGGCCGGAGCGCCGAGATCGCGCAGGGGTCGCTTGCTGCCTATGACACGCAGCGGCCGTATCGGCTTGAGTTGCTCGGTGAGTTTGAGCAGGTCGTGGTGCAGTTTCCGCGGCTGGTGTTCGACCGGATGCGCGCGCCCGAAACGCTGACCGCGCGCGCCGTCGAGGGGGCCGGTGTGGGCAGCGTGTTTCTGTCGGCGCTCGGCTCGCTGCAGCACGTCGATGACGAGGTCGGCCCCGCCGTTGCGTCGTCGATGGCCCAGGGGCTCGAGCACCTGCTGTTGGCGGCGCTCGCGCCGCTCGACGGCGACGCGGGTTCGGTGCGACGTCGGCTCATCGAGGCGCATCTTGAGGAGCACTTGCGGGACCCGTCGCTCAGCGTCGCGTCGATCGCCGCGGCGCTGCACTTGTCGCCGAGCAGCATCCATCGGACGTTCGCGCACGACGGCGACACGCTCATGAACCAGGTCTGGAACCGGCGCCTCGACGGCGCGTACCGCGACCTCGCGCAGGGCCCGAAAGACGTGACGCTCACGCAACTCGCGCACTCGTGGGGCTTCGCGACTTCCGCGCACTTCAGCCGTGCATTCAAGGCACGCTTCGGCGCACCGCCGTCGCAGCTGCGCGACCCCCGCATCCTCTAGTCGCGGGGTGGGAGGATGGGGGCATGCGCATCGGATACCTGGCAGCCCAGATTCGTGAGGCCGAACTGCCCCTCCTCGAGCGCGGCGTGCCCCTGATGCTGCGGGCTGCGCAGGCCCTCGCCGACCAGATCTCGAGCGTGCTGCCCGACCCGGCGACGGCGCGCGTGCTCGTGCTCGCGGGCGGCGGCGACAACGGCGCGGACGCGACCTACGCCGCGTCGCTGCTCGCCGCCGCGGGCACCCAGGTGGAGGTCGTCGCGGTGAAGGGCGCGCTGCACGAGAAGGCCGAGGCAGCGGCGCGCGATGCG
The DNA here is from genome assembly GCF_030011715.1 of Gulosibacter sediminis. NCBI lineage: Bacteria > Bacillati > Actinomycetota > Actinomycetes > Micrococcales > Microbacteriaceae > Gulosibacter > Gulosibacter sediminis. The sequence goes on from NZ_JASCYH010000065.1 coordinate 5,050, forward strand.
GGCGTCGAGCTCGTCTTCGAGCACGACCCGGAGACGGTCGCGGCGCGCGTCGCGGGCGCAGATGTGCTGGTCGACGGCGTGCTCGGCATCGGCTCCGGCGGGGTCGTGGCCGGCGGCACGCCCGCGTTGCGCGAACCCCTGCGGTCGGTGTTGGTCGCAGTGAAGGCGGCGGCGGAGGCAGCAGATCCGCTCATCATCGCCGTCGATATTCCCTCGGGCATCGACCCCGACGACGGCTCGGTGCCCGACCCTGATGCGGTGCTCCGCGCACACCTGACCATCACGTTCATCGGGCTGAAGGCGGGGCTGCTGCTCGAACCGGCCAAGTCGTACGCCGGCAAGGTCTGGCTCGAACCGATCGGCGCGATGCAGGGGCTGCTCGGCAAGACCCCCGCGGTGCAGTTGCCCTAGTTACGACAGCGCGAGGCGCTCAAGCACCTCGTTGGCGAGGCCGACGAGGCGCTCGATTTCGGCGTCGTCGCGCTCGATCCAAACTGCGCGGGGCTCGGCTTCCTGCACAACGAAGTTCTTGTGGTGCTCCCACACGAACAGCGTGCGCTCGGCGCCGACGACGTACTGCTGCCAGTAGACCTGGCGCAGGTAGTTGCGCGGAATCTTCGCCCACGACTTGTTCGTTGTCTTGATCTCGGCGAGTAGTGCCTCGCCTCCGCGCTGCGCAAGCCCGTCGGGCGTCGCGAGGTGTCGTGAGTTCTCGGCGGCACGAATGAGGAAGCCACAGCTGCCGATGCCGTGCTGCTCGCGCACCCACTTCTGAATCTCGGGCTCGCGCTTCTTGCCGTACTCGGTGAACGCGTTGCCCGTGAAGCTGCCGCCGTAGAGCTTGTCGTTCACGACTGCGCGGACGGATGCGGGGGTCGCCAACCTCGCTGCGTCGGTCGCGGTGATGCCGACCTTGCGGTGGCGCAGCCACTCCTCGCGGTCGGAGTCGGCGCAGACGACGCGCGCCGCGAGTTCACCGGTGGGGCGCGGATTGAGCAGTTCGTCGACGAGGCCGGCACGCCAGAGCGTGCCGCTCGCGGGCGCTGTGACCTCGCTCGCCGGCGTCGTCTCAGAGACGGTGAAGGATGCACGCTCGCTCAGGGCGCGCAGGCTTGCCTCGATCTCTTCGGTCGCCGCGTTCGTGACGTTCGGCGGCGCGGCGAGGGCGAGGGGCGCGTAGTCGTCGGTGCGGGTCGACGAAAGTGCCTCGTCGGGTGCCGGCCGGAAAACTACCATTGCCCTAGTTTGCCACCACCCGCCGACAAGGGCGCCCTCCCCCGCCGCCGTTGACGTAGGGGGTTGAGTGGTCGTTTTTTGTCGTGCTGGCGGCGCCAGCAC
>NZ_JASCYH010000066.1:0-6129 GCF_030011715.1 Gulosibacter sediminis
TTCTTGTAGTGCGGGCGGCGCCAGCACTACAAGAATCGACCACTCAACCCCCCCTCTCAGCCCCCATGGGTGGGGTGCGGTGGGTTAGCGTTCGGCGAACTGGTCGACGCAATCGATGGTGGCGTCGTCGTATTCGGCGTCCTCGTACTTCGCGTAGGCGGCCTTGTAGGCATCGAGGAACGAACCGGCGTCCTCAAGTCCGTAGCTGCCGGCGACCTCTTCCCAACTTGCCTCGGCCGAGTCGCCGACCTGGTCCTGCCATTCCTGCGTGGCCGACTCATCCCAGGCGGTCACCGAGTCGACGTCGGGCGAATCGAGCATTTCCTGGCACTGGCCCGCCGCCGAGCCGTTGAACGCCGCGATGGCCTCTCCCCCGTTGAACTCGGCCGTGACCTCGTCGACGATTTGCTTGAGGTCGTCGGGCAGGCTGTCATAGGCGCTCGCCGAGAACCACATGCCGAAGGTCGAGTACTGGCCGATCCCCGGGTCGGCCCAGTTCGGAATCAGCTCCATCAGGCGGTAGTTGACAGGGAAGTCGATCGCGCCCGCGGTCGAGTTGATCACGCCGCGCTCGACCGACTCATAGGTCTCGCTCGCGGTGATGGCGTTGATGTTCATCCCTGCGTCCTGCAGCACCTCCTGAATCACGGGGCCCGAGGCGCGCGCCTGCAGGCCCGAGAGGTCGGCGACGCTCGTGGTCTCCTCCATCGTGCCGATGAGTAGCCGGCCGACGGGCCAGGCCGACACGTAGTGCAGACCAGCCGAGTCCATGCTCGCGATCGCCGTTTCGTTCGTCGTGTGCAGCTCGTAGAGCGCCGCCGTGACGGCCTGCGAGTTCTGGTTGATGAACGGGATGCCGACGACGCTCAGCGTTGGGAAGTACTGCGGCGTGTAGTCGGGCACCGTGACGCCGATGTCGGCGCGGCCGTCGCGCAGGCACTCGACGACCTCGGGCGCGGCGCAGATCGCCTCGGCCGTGGTGCGTTCGATCGAGATGCGACCGTCGCTCGCCTCCTCGAGTCGGTCGAGGTACCAGTCCTGCGCCGCGGCGTTCGGCGTGCCGTCGGTGGCCGCCGTTGCCAACGTGAAGGTGTACTCGGCGGCGCCGTCGCCGCCCGAGGCTCCGTCGGAGCAGCCGGCGAGCAGCAGCGACGACGTGGCCGCGGCCACGAGTGCGTAATACGCGCCTTTCCGGCGACTTTTCTTTCTCAACATGAGCGCATTCCTTTCATCCCCGAATTCGGGCGTCGACTCTGACGCCACTAAACTCGGGGTGTAATTAATTGGGGAGTTATCGCAAATTCCAGTAGTTATAGGCTTCGGTGTGGTCCACATTGCCCAATTCGGTGAGCGCGTCGTCGAGCGCGCCCGCGACCGCGGCGCACACCGGGGCCTCGTGCTCGGCGGCCGCCTGCACGGCCTGCGCAATCTTGACGTCCTTCGTCATGAGCGGCAGCGCGAAGCCCGACGCGAACGCGCCGTCGACGATGTGCGGTCCGAGCACGTTCAGCGTGACGAAGCTCTGCCCCGTCGAGTTGTTGAAGATGTCGACCATCGTCTGGCGGTCGAGCCCAAACCGCTCGCCAGAGATCAGCGCCTCACTCGCCGCGGTATAGGCGGCGGCCGCGACAAAGTTGTTCAGCGCCTTCATTGCGTGGCCGGTGCCGAGCGCACCGGTGCGATAGATCTGCGCGCTCATCGCGTCGATAACAGGGGTCGCGCGGGCGATCGCCGCGTCGTCGTTGCCGCCGAGCATGATCGCGAGCGTGCCGCTGAGCGCGCGCTCCTTCGCGCCCGACACCGGCGCATCCACGAGGTGCACGCCCGCGGCGCTGAGCACCTCGCCGGTCGCGAGCGTATCCTGCGGATTCGACGAGCTCATGTCGACGACGACCGTGCCGGGTCGCAGCGGCAGCCGGAGGGTCGGCCCCGCGCCGCTGTCGTCGACGAGCACGCTCCGCACGATCCTGCTCGTCGGCAGCATGAGCACGATGACGTCGCACTCGGCCAGGCCGACCGCTCCGTCGAGGGCGGATGCGCCGATCCGGTCAGCGACCGCGTGCGCGCGCCCCGCATCCTCGTCGTACACGCGCAGGTCGAAGCCGGCCTTCGCGATGTTCGCCGACATCGGCTCGCCCATGGTGCCGAGGCCGACGAAGCCGACCTTGGTGGCGGTGTCGCCGTTCGGTGTTGAGGAGGTGGTCATGCTTGCCCAGCCTTTCCGCTCGTCGCATCGGCCAGTGCGTCATCGCCGTCACGGTGCGATTCGCCGTCGATTTCGAACGTCAAGCCCTGCTCATCCAGTATCTCTTCGAGCGCGCGAATTCCCTCGACGGCGCCGGGGATGCCGATGTACAGGATCGAATGCACGATGAGTTCGCGCAGCTCAAGCGGCGTAACGCCATTCGCGAGGGCACCGCGAATATGAATGCGAATCTCGTGCGACTTGCCCTGCGCGATGAGCATCGCAAGGGTGATCTTGCTTCGGTCTTTCAGCGCGAGGCCGGGCCGCTGCCAAATATCGCCGAAGCAGACTCGGGTGACGAACTCTTGAATCTTGTCATTCACATCCGTCGTGTGTTCGACCTGGTCTTCGGCACCCTGCACGCCAAACATATTCCGGCGCTGCGCCAGGCCGATTTCATACAACTCGTCTCGCTGCATATTGCTTCCTCTCAATTCGGGTCATTGTGGTGGTCATTAGCCGGCGGTCGACGCGACGAGGCCTGGCAGGAATAGGGAGATTTGTGGCACGAGGAAGAGCAGCGTCACGACGGCGAGATCCACAAAAAACAGTGGTGTGACGCCGCGAAATACCGTTTCGCTCGGCACGCCCGAGGTGCCCGCAACTACGAACACGTTGATGCCGACCGGCGGCGTAACCATGCCGATCTCGATGAGTTTGACGATGAGGATGCCGAGCCAAATGCCGTCGAAGCCGAGCTCAATCGCGATCGGGTAGAGAATCGGCACGGTGATGACGAGAATCGACAGCGATTCCAGCACCATGCCGAGTGGAATCAGGCACACGAGCAGCAGCGCCATCGTGAGCATCGGCGGCAGGCCCATCCCGGCGACCGCCGAGGTGATCGAATCGGGCACCCGCGCGGCAATAAAGAACGTCGAGAGAATGCCCGAACCGACGATGATCATGAAGACCATCGCGGTGGTCGAGCCGGTGTCCTGGAGCGCCGACCGGAACGCCGCGAGCACAGCCTTGAAGCCCTTCTTGCGGTTCTCGATGATAAGGATCACGACGGCCGCAACGGCGCCGATCGCCGCCGACTCGGTCGAGGTAAAGAACCCCGAGTACATGCCGCCGAGCACGATGGCGAAGAGGATCACGACGCGGATCGCGCCGCGCCAGGGCAGCTCGCGCCAGGGGGTGGTGTCGCCGGCGGGCTGCTGAGCTGGCGCATCCACCGTGGCCGTGGCCGACGCCGTCGTGCCCGAGGCGACCGACGACTTCGAGCGCAGGCCGCGCAGCTGCGCCGCGTCGGTGTGCGCCTTTTCCGACACCGAGGCGAGGCTCGCGTCGGCCGAGGTCGTGAGCTTGCGGCCGCGCGCCATGATGTAGATCGTGTAGGCGAGCGCCGAGAGCAGGCCCGGGATGATGCCGGCCGCGAGCATCTGCCCGACGGACTGCTGGGTGAGGATCGCGTAGAGCACGAGGAATGTGCTCGGCGGGATCATCACGCCGAGGGTGCCGGCGACCGCGACGAGCGCCGCCGCGAAGTGGGCCGGGTAGCCGTGGCGGCGCATCTCGCCGACCGCGAGCTTCGACATCGTCGCGGCCGTGCCGATGCTCGAGCCGGAGACCGCCGAGAAGCCGGCGCAGGCCATGACCGTCGCGACGCCGAGCCCGCCCGGGGCGCGGCGAGCGACCCGGCTCGCGATGGCGAAGACTTGCTCGGCCAGGTTCGCGCGCACCGCGAACATGCCCATGAGGATGAACATCGGCACGATCGTGAGGCTGTAGTTTGCCGTGTCCGAGAACGGCGTCGAGCCGAGCACGTTGCCGGCGAAGCCGAAGCCCTGCAGCAGCACAAGCCCGAGGGCGCCCGAGACGCCGAGCGCGATGGCCACCGGTGTCTTGATGGCGAGCAGCACGAGCAGCGCGACGAGCGCAATGATGACTGCGATGGTGGTCATACTCGGGCCCTTCGGAGGTCGCTGTCGGTTGTTTCGTCCGGCGACGGTGTCGAGGTTTCGGATTCGTCAGCGACGGCAATTTGGCTGGTCGCGAGCTCGACGTCGTCTTTCGCGCCGAGCGGGTCCTTGTTCGTAATGAGCCGGATCAGGTTCACGATCGCGACGGCGAGGAAGCCGAGAAGCCCGATGACGATGACCCAGCGCATTGGCCAGACCGGCCAGCGCACGAGGCCGAAGCGCTCCTCGCCGCGCTCGGTCGCTTCGATCGCCCGCGTAATCGACGCCCAGGTCATCCAGGCTAAGAACAGCGTGGTTACCGACCAGGCCACGAGAAAACATACTCGCGCCCAGGCGTCGTTGAGTCGATCGGTCACGAGCGTGACGGCGACGTGTTCGCCTCGGACGGCCGCGATCGGCAGCCCAAAGAAAATCGAAATCACGAGACACGATTCCGCGAGTTCGAGCACTCCCGGAATGCTCGCTTTTGTGATGTAGCGACTAATGACGTCGAGCGTGATTGCCAACATGAGTACCACCAGACTCAGCGCCGCAATAACGCCCATGAATTGACTGATTCCAGTGATAATTCGTTTCAAGGCCACCTCGCCTCCTTACTTTTTCGTCGCACCGGTCACTTATGTGCGCCGGCCGAATTCAGTGGTCCCGCCGCTGCGCTTCTTTGCTGACCGCCGACGGGTTTGCACCCCACATCCGAGTATTGCCGTCACGCGCCGCTAGGAATTGACCTGCGCCGCACACTGAGTTATCCAGCAGCGCACGCAGGATGCGCAAGAGTGCGGCCCGGAGCGGTGGTCGTTCGGGGGCGTAAACTTGTGAGGTCATCCCTTGATTCAGCGACGCATCAGGAGACACGCATGCCGATGCTCCACTCCCCCGTATCCCAGCCGCAGCCGACCTCGATCGTCGACGCGGTGGTGAACGAATTCATCCCACCGACGACGCCTGGCGGGGCGATCCGCCAGCGCGCCGTCGTGCATTCGTTCGCGCAGTGGGAGCGCGTCGTGGCGAAGCAGTTCATCAAGCTGCACCTGCGTACGACGTCGGACTCGTTCGAGGGGGTGCTTGAGCGCATTTGGGTCGAGGACATGTGCGCGACGTACATGTCGGCCGACCAGCATTCGGTGCATCGGCTCAGCACCGACACCGATCCCGACGACCCGCAGCTGCTCAAGCTCTCGCTGCTGGTCGAGGGCGAGTGCGTCGTGACGCAAGGAGAAAACAGCGCGTCACTCGGGCCCGGCGACGTCACTGTCTACGACACCGGCCGCCCCTACACGCTCGAGTACGCGGGCCCAATGCGCACGTTCGTGTTGATTTTCCCGATGCACTTGCTCGGCATTCCCCGCCGGCTGCTCGCGGATGCGACCGCGCTGCGGCTGCGCGGCGACGAGGGCATCGGCAAGGTGATCAGCCCGTTCATGCAGCACATCGCCGAGAACCTCAACATGCTCACCGACCACACGGGCGTGAAGGTCATGCACAGCGCGCTAGGGCTGATCTCGACGCTGCTCTCAAGCGAGCTGGCGGCCCAGACGAGCACCCAGCCCGAGGGGTACCGCGCCGACATGGACAAGTATCGGAGCTTCATCGAGGCGAACCTGAGCGACCCCGAGCTCTGCACTGAGTCGGTGGCGGCGGCGCACTTCCTCTCGACCCGCTACCTGCAGCACCTGTTTAGCGAGGACGGTACGACGGTGTCGGACTTCATTCGCACGCGGCGGCTCGAACGCTGCCGCGAGTCGCTACTCGACCCGGCCCAGGCCTCGCTGACGATCCTGCAGATTGCACAGGAGTGGGGCTTCGTGGATGCGGCGCACTTCAGCCGCACGTTCAAGTCGGCTTTCGGCATGAGCCCAAGCGTCTACCGCCGTGCCCACCAGTCGGCCACCCGCTCCTAACCCACGACAGCGAGGGGGTTGAGTGGTCGTTTTTTGTAGTTCTGGCGGTGCCAGAACT
>NZ_JASCYH010000067.1:0-5916 GCF_030011715.1 Gulosibacter sediminis
GCCGCAAGGCCCGCTCGGGGCCGCCTCTGGCGCGGCCACGCCGCCGCGACCGCGGGCCCGAGCACGCCGCCGCAGGGCACCGGCCGCTGGTCGATCGCGCCGACGAGCGACGAGGGCGCGACGACGCGGGCGCAGGCCCTCGGCGACCTCCTGCTCGACCGCTACGGCGTCGTCACGCGCGGCTCAGTCGAGGCGAGCGGCGTCGTCGGCGGCTTCGCGCTCGTTTACCGCGTGCTCGCCCGCTTCGAGGAGTCGGGGCACGCCCGCCGCGGCTACTTCGTCGAGCAGCTCGGTGCCTCGCAGTTCGCGGCCGCGGGCGCCATCGATCGCCTCCGCGCCGTGCAGCAGCGCCTCGAGACCGACCGCGAACCGCGCCTGCTCACGCTCGCCGCGACCGACCCGGCAAACGCCTATGGCGGCGCGGTCTCGTGGCCCGAGCACGCATCAACCCACCGCCCCGGCCGCAAGGCGGGCGGGCTCGTGACGCTCGCCGACGGCGCGCTCGTGCTCTACGTCGAGCGCGGCGGCAAGACGATGCTCACGTTCAGCGACGACGACTCGCTGCTGCGGCAGGCGGCTTACAGCCTCAGCGACACGGTGCGGCGGGCACGCATCCCGGGCCTCGTCATCGAACGCGTCAACGGCGCCTCGGTGTTCGAGCACGGCATTTCGACGTGGTTGCAGGAGGCCGGCTTCGTCACGACGCCGCGCGGGCTGCGGCTCAAGCCAGAGTCGGGCTATGCCGGAAGGCGATAGCGCCTACCGCGCCGCCCACCACCTCGCGAGGTCGCTCGCGGGGCGCAAGGTGACGGAGTTCTCGCTGCGAGTGCCGGCACACGCGACGGCCGACCTGCGCGGCGAGCGCATCGAAGGGGCCAACGCGCGCGGCAAGCATGTGCTGCTGCGCGTCGGCGAGTTCACGGTGCACTCGCACTTCGGCATGGACGGCAGCTGGCGGCTCGTGCGCCCGGGCGAGGCGGGCCGCGCCTCGTGGCCCGCGCGGCATCGGCTGCGCGCGGTGATCGGCACGGATGCCGTGGTCGCGCTCGGCATCGATCTCGCGAAGCTCGCGCTCTGGCGCACTCGCGACGAGCCGAGCAAGCTCGGCTGGCTCGGCCCCGACCTGCTCGCCGAGGCGTCCGACCTCGAGGAGGCAGCCCGGCGCATCCGGCTCGAGCCCGAGCGCCCGCTGACCGCCGCGCTGCTCGACCAGGGCAACGTCGCAGGGCTCGGCAACGAGTATGTCACCGAACTGCTGTTTCTGCGGGGAATCCGCCCCGACCGGCTCGTGCGCGACACCGCCGACCTCGACGAACTGCTCGCGCACGCCCGCGAGCTCATGCTCGAGAACCGCGACCGCGTCGAGCGCACCTTTACGGGCGACCCACGGCCCGGCCAGCGCAGCTATGTATTTGGCCGCGCGGACCGCCCCTGCCGTCGATGCGGTGCCGTGGTGCTCGAGGGCACGCACGCCTCAGGGCAGCGCGACGGCGGCACGCGGCGGGCGGCCTGGTGCCCGAGGTGTCAGGCGTCCTGACGGATGTGCCCGAGGAACTCGTCGCGCACGTGCGCCATGAGCTCGGGCGTCGAAGCTTCGACGTTGAGCCGCAGCAGGGGCTCGGTGTTCGAGGGGCGCACGTTCGCCCACCACCACTCGCCGCTGCTGCCTTCGCTGATGGTGAGGCCGTCGAGTTCGTCGAGCTCGATGCCCGCGAACTCGGTGCGGAGGCGCTCGAGCACGGCGGCCGCGTCGGCGACGGTCGAGTTGATCTCGCCCGATGCGAAGTAGGGGGTGTGCTCGGCCGCAAGCTCGGAGACCCGGCGACCGGATGCGCCGACTTCGGCGAGCACGTGCAGCGCGGCGAGCATGCCGTTGTCGGCACCCCAGAAATCGCGGAAGTAGTAGTGCGCCGAGTGCTCGCCGCCGAAGACCGCGCCGGTGCGCGCCATCTCGGCTTTGATGAGCGAGTGGCCGACGCGGGTGCGCACGGGCTCACCGCCGAGCTCACGCACGACCTCCTCGACGTGGCGCGAGGTGAGCAGGTTGTGGATCACGGTCGGCTGCGACTCCCCCGCGGCGTTCGCCCGCGCGATCTCACGCGCGGCAACGATCGCGCACACCGCCGACGGCGACACGGGTTCGCCCTGCTCGTCGACGACGAAGCAGCGGTCGGCGTCGCCGTCGAAGGCGAGGCCGAGGTCGGCGCCCTCGGCGACGACGCGCGCCTGGAGGTCGACGAGGTTCTTCGGGTCGAGCGGGTTCGCCTCGTGGTTCGGGAAGTTGCCGTCGAGCTCGAAGTACATCGGCACGACCTCGAGCGGCAGCGCGGGCAGGCCGGCGGCCTCCTGCAGCACCGCGGGCACGGTGTAGCCGCCCATGCCGTTACCCGCGTCGATGACGAGCTTGAGCGGACGGATGCCCGAGAGGTCGACGAGCGAACGCAGGTGGCGCGCGTAGTCGGCCAGAACATCCACGCGCTGCGGTTCGTGAGTGCGATCGACCTCGGGGATGCCCGCGTCGAGGTACGCGGCGGCGCGGTCGCGGATCGCGCCCAGCCCGGAGTCGAACGAGATGCCCTTCGCGCCGGCTGCCGAGATCTTGATGCCGTTGTAGGCGGCCGGGTTGTGCGATGCGGTGAACATCGCGGCCGCGGCGCCCCGCTGGCCCGAGGCAAAGTAGTCCATGTCGGTCGAACACAGGCCGAGGTGCGTCACGCGGGCGCCGCGGGCGGTCGCGCCACGGGCGAAAGCCTCCGCGAACTCGGGGCTCGAGTCGCGCATGTCGTGCCCGATGACGAGCTCAAGGTCGGCGAGCCCGAGCTCATCGACGGTGGCGGCGCCGAGCGCGGTGACGAGCGGTGCGGTGAGGGTGTCACCGACGAGACCGCGGATGTCGTAGTTCTTGACGACCTGGGTCAGGTCACCGCGAAGCTCAGGTTCGATAGCCGAAATCGCAGTATGCATAGGCGCAAATGTAGTCGCTCGGCGGCGGGAGCCCGCACAGCCTCGCCCGCACGGCCGCCGGAATACTGCCCGGGAGGGATGCGTTGGACAAGGGTGCAAGGCGCAATCTTGCGCCATTTCGACGCATGAGGAGGACCCTTTTGACTTCCAACAACCGCATCGTCATTCTCGGTGGGCACGGCAAGGTCGCGCTGCTCGCGGCCCCGAAGCTCACCGCGGCGGGCTTCACCGTCGACGCCGTGATTCGCAATCCCGAGCACGCGGCAGACGTCGAGGCGGCGGGCGCGACACCGCGCCTCCTCGACATCGAGACCGCCACGGTCGACGAGCTCGCCGAGCTGTTCGCGGATGCGCAGGCCGTCGTGTTCTCGGCGGGCGCCGGCGGCGGCAACCCCGAGCGCACCCACCGGGTCGACTTCGTCGCCGCGACGCGCTCGATGGACGCGGCCAAGCAGGCCGGCGTCGACCGTTACGTCATGGTGTCGTACACCCGTGCCGACATCGACATCGATGTGCTGCCCGAGAGCAACAGCTTCTACGCCTACGCCAAGGCGAAGCACGACGCCGACGCCTACCTGCGCGCATCCGAGCTCGACTACACGATCCTCGGCCCGGGATCGCTCACGCTCGAGCCGGCGAGCGGCCAGCTGCTCATCGCCGACGCCGACGGCGAGGGCGTCAACGCGCCCATCGCCGACGACGCGAAGGTCACCTCGCGCGACAACGTCGCGGCCGTCATCGCCCACGTCGTGGCCACCGGCGCCGCCTCGCGCGCCAAGGTGAACTTCTACGACGGCGAGACCCCGATCGCCGACGCGATTCGCTAGCGCAAGCTAGTCGACGCGGCCGATCGGCACGGGCTTGATGAGGGTCCACCCCTCGGGCACGGATGTGCGGCCCGCGTGCAGGGGGCAGAGGTCGTAGGCGTGGGGTTCGGCCCGGAACGCGAGCGGCCCGATGGCGGCCATCTGGTCGCGGTAGTCGAAGGTGAGCGTGTACGCGGCACGCCGCGAGCACCCAACTCGACTACAGGGACGGGAACGCATACCGCCATGCTAGTCCGCCGCTCACCTCGCCGGGGTAGGCTGGCGGCTATGCCTAGGTCTTCGAAGCGTCGGCTCGCTGATGCACGCCGCAGCCGGGGATCCCGCAGCCGCCACGGGCGCAGCCTGCGCTCGAGCGCGGCCGGGCCGTGGCTGCCACAGTTGACGGGCCGCGTTCCCCGATTTCACCTCATCGTCGCCGAAACGCTCGGCTTCCTGCGCTCGATGGCGCCCGAGCAGCTCGCCGAGGTGCGCGTCTACACGGCGCCGATGCCGCCCGACGACCAGCATCGCGACGGCATGGACCGTTGGCAGATTCGCCCGCCGAACGACGTGATCCTCTACCGCGTGCCGCTCGAGCGGCTCGCCAAGCTGTCGTTGTCTGACCCGCGCGACCAGATTCGCTATCGCGAGTACATCGAGCGCGCCGTGATCTCGGCCGTCAACGAGCTGCTCGACGGCGGCCTCGGCGGCATCATCAACGACGACCTGCTCGACCCGCCCCGCTAGCGCGTGACCTGAATCGGCTCGGCGTCGGCGTTGCCCGGCTGCACGGGGAAGCTCGCGATGCGGCCGCCCTCGGCGTAACTCACAGCGGCGTAGAGTCCGTCGGCGTCGACGAGCTCGATCTCGCCGGCGGCGTCAACGCGGTGCGTCGCGTTCGGCTCGAGCGTCACCTCGTCGCCGTCGATCGTGACGGTGCGCGGCGCATCCGTGAAGTTCGTGAGCGAGAGCATCGCGCTCGGCCCGCTCGGCACGGCGACCATGACGTCGTCGCTCAGAGTCGGCGACGAGGCCAACCAGCCGAACTCTTCCGCCTCGAGCGGCGCGACTCGACCCGAGATCGCGACGGGCTGGTCGGACTCGACGCGCACCGAGTAGGTGCCGCTCGCGAGCGAGGTGATCGGATAGTCGATGACCACGTTCGGCTGCAGCTCAAGATCGATCTGCTCGGCCTGCGCGCCGTCTTCGGTGTAGAGCTGCAGGCTCGCGCTCGTGGCCGTGTCGTTCGGGTTCGCGAGTCGCACCGACGTGCCGACGGTGGTCGACGCGGTCTCGTCGTCCTCCGCCCGCTCGTACACGTAGAGGCCCGGCAGCACCTGCTCGGTCGAGGGCAGCGCCGACGGCCCGACGATGTCGCTGCCCGCGGGATCGAGCGTGCTCGTGATGGTTTCGTGGAGGAAGCTCGCGACCTCGGCACCGGTCGACGTGACCTGAATGGCGAGGGATGCGGCATCCGGGGCAATTCCGGCGAGCGAAATCTCCTGCCGCTCGCCCGGGGCGACGACGGTCTCGGGAATCGAGGGCGACACCGGGCCGGATTCGTCGTAGGCGTTGAAGTTGACGCGCGCCTCGACGTTCCCAGGGTTGACGACGTCGATGACGAGGGTGTGCCCGACGGTGGTGTCGCCGGCGAGCAGCCACTGCGACGACGTCGGCTGCATGCACGCGGTCGCCGAGAAGCCGCTCGCGTTACCGCCCGAGGCGATCACCGTCTGCGCCGCCGCGAGCTGGGTGATCTCGCCGTCGACGACACCGGGCATGCTCAGCACGCTCGGGCCCGAGCCCTCGCCCGTGTCGCCGAGCTCGGTCGTCTCGGGCTCGCCACCGGTCGCCGCGCTCGCCACGGTGGGCGAGCCGACCGCGGTGATCTCGGACGCATCCGACGAGACGCCAAGCTGCTGCAGCGGGCCGGGGCACACGCGCAGCTGCTCGCCCGGCTCGGGCGTCACCGAGACCGGCACGGCCTCGGCTTGGAACTGCGGCAGGGGCATCCAGCCGAGCGCCCAGACGCCCACCGCGACGATCGCGAGCGCTGCGACCGTGCCGCCCGTGCGCGCGGCGGTCGAGGCGGCGCCGCGCCGACGGCGTTCCTGGGCGCGCGAGCGGCCGGATGCGCGCTTGCGGC
>NZ_JASCYH010000068.1:0-5149 GCF_030011715.1 Gulosibacter sediminis
CCGGGGGTCTGGCCCCCTGTTTTGCCCGACCCCCCCCCCCCAAAACAAAAAAACCCCACCACTCAACCCCCTCAACGGGTTAGTCGAGGGTGTCGGAGAGCTCGAGCCAGCGTTCCTCGAGGGCGGCAGCCTCGTCGTCGAGCGAGGTGATGGCGGCCATCTCCGCCGCGAGCAACTCGTAGTTCGACTGGTCGAGGTCGGCGAGCTTGGCCCGCGCATCCGTCGACTGCTGCTGCAATCGTTCGATGCGGCGCTCGAGTGACGCGAGTTCCTTCTCGGCCGCGCGCAGTTCGGCACCCGACAGGCCCGACGTGGCGGATCCGGTGATTGCGCTCGCCTGCGCGGGGTTCGACGCCGAGGCCGTCATCGGCTTGCCTGCGCCGGCATCGCGGAGCGACAAGTACTGGTCAACGCCGCCGGGGAGATGGCGCAGCTCTCCGTCAATCACGGCGTACTGCTGGTCGGTCACACGCTCGAGCAAGTAGCGGTCGTGCGAGACGACGATGATCGTGCCGGGCCACGTGTCGAGGAGGTCCTCCATCGCCGCGAGCATGTCGGTGTCGAGGTCGTTCGTCGGCTCGTCGAGAATGAGCACGTTTGGCTCGTCGAGCAGGATCAGCAGCAGTTGCAGGCGCCGCTTCTGACCACCCGAGAGGTCCTTGACCGGCGCCTGCAACTGCGCCGAGTTGAAGCCGAGCCGCTCGAGCAGCTGCGAGGGCGTGAGCTCGGTGCCGTCGGCGACGTAACTCGTTTTCTGCCGCGCGATGACCTCGCGCACGCGGTCGTCGCCGAGCTCGTCGAGTTCGGAAAGCTGCTGGCTCAGCTCGGCAATCTTTACCGTCTTGCCGTGCTTGACACGGCCCGACGTGGGCGTGATCGCGCCGGTGATGAGGCCGAGCAGCGTCGACTTGCCGGCACCATTCACGCCGAGGATGCCCGTGCGCTCGCCGGGCGCGATGCGCCAGGTGATGTCGTGGAGCACCTCGCGTTCGCCGAAGCGCACGCCGGCGTCGACGAGGTCGACGACGTCCTTACCGAGCCGGGCCGTCGCGAGCTTCGTCAGCTCGATCGCGTTGCGCACCGGCGGCACATCGGAAATGAGCTCGTTCGCCGCGGCAATGCGGAACTTCGGCTTCGCCGTGCGAGCGGGGGCCCCGCGACGTAGCCACGCGAGCTCCTTGCGCATGAGGTTCTGGCGCTTCTGCTCGACCACGGCAGCCTGCCGGTCTCGCTCGACGCGCTGCAGGATGTACGCCGCGTAGCCACCCTCGAAAGGCTCGATCACGCGGTCGTGCACCTCCCACGTGTCGGTGCTCACCTCGTCGAGGAACCACCGGTCGTGCGTGACGACGACGAGCGCGCCTGCATTCTTCGTCCACCGTGAGTTGAGGTGCTTCGCGAGCCACGCGACGCCCTCGACGTCGAGGTGGTTCGTTGGCTCGTCGAGCAGCAGGATGTCCCAGTCGCCGATGAGTAGGCCCGCGAGTGCGACGCGGCGCCGCTGACCACCCGAGAGGTCACCGACCCGCGCATCCCAGTCGAGGTCGCCGACGAGTCCGCGCACAATGTCGCGAATCTTCGCATCCGAGGCCCACTCGTGGTCGTCGAGGTCGCCCACCACGGCGTGCCCCACCGTGAGCGTTTCGTCGACGCGGTCGGCCTGGTCGAGCATCCCGATGGTCGTGCCGCCGCGCACCGTGACCTTGCCAGCGTCGGGTTCGAGCCGACCAGCGAGGATCTTCAGGAACGTCGACTTGCCGTCGCCGTTGCGGCCGACAACACCGATGCGTTGACCCTCGTTGATGCCGATGGTGATGTCGTCAAAGACGACCTTGGTGGGAAATTCGAGGTGGATGCCCTCGGCGCCAAGCAGATGCGCCATCTAGTTCGGCTCCTCGACGCTCATCGCGAGCGACAGCTGGCGCAGCCCACGCTCGATCACCGCGAACTCCTCGTCGGAAATGTCGGCGAGCAGTTCTCGCTCAACCTCGAGGAGTCCTTGAATCGCCGCGTCAACGCGGCGGCCACCATCCTCGGTCATGCGCACGAGCACGCTGCGGCCGTCGGCGGGGTCGTCCTCGCGCACGACGAAGCCGCGCTGCACGAGGCGGTCGATTCGATAGGTCATGGTGCCGCTCGAGACGAGACTGCTCGCGAGTAACTGCTTGGGTGTGAGGGCGTAGGGGGCTCCCGATCGGCGCAGCGCCGAGAGAACGTCGAACTCGGACATCTCGACTCCGGCCTCGGCGAACGATCGCTTGCGCACGACATCGAGCTGCCTCGCGATGCGCTTGACGCGCGAAAACACCGACAGGGGCGAGAAATCGAGGTCGCCACGAACGCGTGTCCAGTCATCGACAATGTTGTCGACGGCGTCGGTTTCGTGGGAATGCATACCCTCTAGTATCGCGCAGGACCGCGCCTCCTCGCTGCGTGGCTGCGAACAGCAGCAGTTCACACTGTTTTCGATGACGTGGCAGACTAGGGCCGCACCTTCCTCCTTGGTGTAACGGCAGCACGACGGCCTTTGGAGCCGTTAGGTCCAGGTTCGAATCCTGGGGGAGGAACTCCGTCACCGCAATGGAACATCAGATCATTGGAGGGGAAGCGCATGCCCGCAGAGAACCTGGCCGTCATCATTCTCGCGGCGGGTGCCGGCACCCGCATGAAGTCGAAGACTCCGAAGGTGCTGCACAAGCTCGGCGGTATTCCGCTGCTCGGCCACGTGCTGCGCACCGCGGCGCAGCTTGAGCCGGCCTACACCGTCGCCGTCGTGCGCCACCAGCGCGACCGCGTCGTCGAGGTGATTGGCGAGCTCGCGCCCGACACGCTCATCGCCGACCAGGATGAGGTGCCCGGCACCGGCCGTGCGCTCGAGGCCGGCCTCGAGCAGATTCCCGCTGACTTCGACGGCGACGTCGTCGTGCTCTCGGGCGACGTGCCGCTGCTCGACGCCCCTACCGTGCGGCGCCTTCTCGAGGCCCACCGCCTCGATGCCGACCAGCTCACGCTGCTCAGCGCGATCTACGAGAACCCGAGCGGCTTCGGCCGCATCGTGCGCGACACCGACGGCGAGTTCGAGGCCATCGTCGAGCATAAGGATGCGAGCGAGCGCCAGCTCGACATCACCGAGATCAACGCGGGCGTCTACGTGTTCACCGCCTCGGCTGCACGTGACGCGCTCTCGCGCATCGGCCAAGACAACACGCAGGGCGAGAAGTACCTCACCGACGCGGCGTCGCTCATCAAGCGCGATGGCGGCCGCATTGCCGCCGTCGCGGTCACCGACCCCTGGCTCGTGCAGGGCATCAACGACCGGGCGCAGCTCGGCGGCACCGCGCGCGAGTACAACCGGCGCATCCTCGAGTATTGGATGCGCGAGGGCGTCACGATCGTCGATCCCGACACGACGATCATCGAGGCCGACGTCACGATCGCCTCTGACGTTGAGATTCAGCCCGGCACGCAGCTGCGCGGGGCGACGAGCATCGGCGAGGATGCCGTGATCGGCCCCGACACGACGCTCATCGACACCGAGGTGGGTGCGGGCGCGACCGTGAAGCGCACGGATGCGACGCTCGCGGTCATCGGCGCGGGCGCCACGGTCGGCCCCTGGAGCTACCTGCGGCCGAACTCGGTCGTCGGCGACGGCGCGAAGGTCGGCACGTTCGTCGAGACGAAAAACGCGACGCTGCACGACGGAGCAAAGGTGCCGCACCTCTCGTACGTGGGGGATGCGGAGATCGGCTCGGGCTCCAACCTCGGCGCCGGCACGATCACCGCGAACTACGACGGCGTAAACAAGCACCGCACCGTGGTGGGCCGCGACGTGAAGATCGGCTCCGACAACGTGCTCATCGCACCGGTCGAGGTTGGCGACGGCGCGTACTCGGGTGCCGGGACGACAATCCGCAAGGACGTCCCGGCCGGCGCGCTCGCCCTGAATGTCGCACCGCAGCGCAATCTCGAAGGCTGGGTCGCGAAGCACCGTCCGGGCTCAGCTTCGGCCAAGTCGGCCGCCGCTGCGGGCGCGAGCTCGCCCGTCGAGTCGGATTCGAGCGCCGAAGCAGAGTAGTCTTGGTTCTCGTTCGTGCCCGACAACGAGAAAAGGCGGTATTTGGTGTCCGGCATTGTTAACCCTGGTGAAAAGCGACTTGTTCTGATTTCAGGGCGAGCGCACCCGCAGCTAGCGGACGAAGTCGCCAAGGAGCTTGGCACCGAGGTCCTCGAGACGGAAGCACGCACCTTCGCCAACGGCGAGATCTACGCGCGCTACGGCGAATCGGTGCGTGGCGCCGACGCCTTTGTGATTCAGTCGCACGGTGAGCCCATCAACGAGTGGGTCATGGAGCAGCTGATCATGGTCGACGCGCTCAAGCGCGCCTCGGCGAAGCGCATCACCGTCGTCGTGCCGTACTACCCGTACTCGCGTCAGGACAAGAAGGGCCGTGGTCGCGAGCCGATCTCGGCTCGTCTCATCGCCGACCTCTTCAAGACCGCCGGCGCCGACCGCATCATGTCGGTCGACCTGCACGCGTCGCAGATCCAGGGCTTCTTCGACGGCCCGGTCGATCACCTCTTCGCGATGCCGGTGCTCATGAAGTACTTCAAGGACAAGCTCGGCGGCGTCGACAACCTCACGGTCGTCTCGCCCGACATGGGCCGCGTGCGCGTCGCCGACCGCTGGGCCGACGAGCTCGGATCGCCGCTCGCGATCATTCACAAGCGTCGCGATCCGAAGGTCGCCAACCAGGTGACGGTGCACGACATCGTTGGTGATGTGAAGGGTCGCACCTGCCTCATGGTCGATGACCTCATCGACACCGGTGGCACGATCCAGAAGGCAGCGGAGGCGCTGAA
Organism: Gulosibacter sediminis; assembly: GCF_030011715.1. Lineage (NCBI taxonomy): Bacteria > Bacillati > Actinomycetota > Actinomycetes > Micrococcales > Microbacteriaceae > Gulosibacter > Gulosibacter sediminis. Next base: position 4,861 of record NZ_JASCYH010000068.1, read on the forward strand.
GTCGCACGGGGCCGAGCGCGTCGTCGTCGCGGCCACGCACGCGGTCTTCTCGGGGCCCGCGGTCGAGCGACTGCAGGACCCGGCGATCGACGAGGTCGTCGTCACCGACACCCTGCCGATGCCTGAGCACAAGCTCTTCCCGACGCTCACCGTGCTGCCGATCGCACCGCTGCTCGGCCGCGCTATCCACGAGGTGTTTGAGGACGGCTCGGTGACGTCGATGTTCGACGGCGCCGCCTAGGCCGTACCAGGTTCTCCGACGAAGCGCCGGGCCCAATCGGGCCCGGCG
>NZ_JASCYH010000069.1:0-5118 GCF_030011715.1 Gulosibacter sediminis
TGCATGTGTTAAGCACGCCGCCAGCGTTCGTCCTGAGCCAGGATCAAACTCTCCGTAAAAAATGAGTTCAATCCAGAATCAAAACACCAAAATTAATCTGGCGATCATCATCCAAAATATTAAAAAAAGGAACCAAATAAACCAGCCAGCCGAAGCTAGCCAGTCACGAGGTAACCATATAAAAAATGGCATATGACAATTTATTTAGTGCACACTGTTGAGTTCTCAAAGACCAATCGCTTTCGGTTTCTGCGGCGGTTATTTCCCTGCCGCTTCTGTCCGAAGCAACCTGATTAGCTTATACCCAGTAACTTTCGTTTGTCAACCTGGCGTTTCCGTCTTGTTCAGACTGTGTTTCCGGTCAGACCCTCGGAGCTCTTAGAGCATCAAGCTCGGCTCGTAGTGAGCCTCGCACCCGGTCTTGGGCTTTGCTGCCCCTTCCGGCGCAACTCCATAAGCTTATGACATCGAATTCCGTTGCGTCAAATCGCGTCACGCGTGACGTTCCGATAGTGCGCTGACCAGGGATTTTGCGGTGGCGTGTCGGCGTGTCGTCATGACGATGGTGGCGATCACGGCCGCCGCAGCGGTCATCAGCACCACCAAGATCGCCGGTCCAACCACCGCTCCCGTACTTGCCCCCGCATAGCCGGCCTGCATTCCGGCGGCCAACTGGGCCAACGGAGCCCAACCACTCACCGTCTCCACCCAGCCCGAACGAAGCTCGAGCGGGAAGAAGCCGCGCACGAGCAGCAGCTGCAGCGCCAACGCGACGAGCGAGGTCAGCACCGCCGTTCGGCGCTTCGCACACGCGGCGAAGAGCAGGTGCAACGCGACCGTGACCGCGGTGCCAAGTAGCGCGAACAGAATCGTGATGCCGATGCCCGCCCACGGCACCCCGAAGAACACGTGCTGCGCGAGCGTCACGACGCCGGCAACGATGAGCACGGGCTGCGCCAACCGGCGCGTGGCCGCGAGCAGGATGCTCCAGGTCGACGCGCTCGACGCAAGCATCTCGTCGGTGACGAGTCCTCGACGCAGCGAGGCAATGAGCCCGGCAAGCCAAATGCCGATGGGCAGCAGGAGCGCCGCAAGCATCCCGGCGAACGTGGGGTTGTGCACGCCGTTCACCTCGGCAACGACGGGCTGCGCCACCGCGTCGGCAAACGCATCCGGGTCGCCGATCGCGTTCTTCGCCTGATCGGCGCCGTCCTGCAGCGACTGCGACATCGTGCTCGCGCCCTCGCGCAGGCTCTGGATACCGTCGCCGAGCTCGTCCCCGCCATCTACGAGCTGCTGCTGACCGTCGGCAAGCTGCGTGAGCCCGTCCGAGAGCTCGCCGGCGCCGCTCGAAAGCTCGCTCGCACCGCCGGTGAGCTGGCCACCCGCATCCTGCAGTTGCCCGCCCGCGTCGCTGAGCTGCGTCGATGCGCCGCTCAGCTGCGATGCGCCCGACGAGAGCTCGCCCGCGCCAGAGGAGAGCCCTCCCCCGCCGCTCACCAGTTCATCCCCTGCCGTCGAGAGTTCGCTCGCGCCCTGCGCCGATGCGGTGACGCCCTCGGTGTACTGCGTGAGGCCGTCGGCGAGCTGGCCCAGCTGGTCTCCGGCATCCTGAACACCTCCCACCTGGTCGATCAGCGAATTGAGTTCGCTCTCGATGCCGCCAAGGTCAACGGTGCCGCCGGGCAGCTGGTTCTGCAGCTGCCCAACCGCGCCGCGGCACGCGTCGGCCTGCGCCGGGTCAATCGCCTCGAGCTGATCGCAATATGTCGTTAGCGCGCTCGGGTCGACCGAGTCGAGCTGCGAAAGCAGGGTGCTGAGCTGCTCGAGGCCCGCGAGCGCCTGATCAATGTTGCCGCTGTTCGATTCGAGCTGGCCCGCGATGTCGTTGAGCTGGCCTGCCGCATCCTGCAACTGCCCGCTACCCGCATCCAACTGGCCGAGCCCGTCGGCGAGCTGCTGCACCCCGTCGACGTACTGCCCAACTCCGTCGGTGTAGGTGTCGATGCCGCCAGCAAACTCGGTTACGCCGGAGGCGAGTTGGTCGGCGCCCGAGGCGTACTGGCCAACGCCGTCGATGTAGGAGTCGACGCCCGAAACGTACTGTTCGACGCCGTCGCCGAACTCGCTCGCTCCGTCGCTGAGCTGCGAAGCACCGTCAGCAGCCTGGCTGCCCGCATCCGCGAGCTCCTGCGCGCCGTCTTGGTACTGCGTGAAGCCCGAACCGAGTTCGCCCGCGCCATCGGCGAGTTGCTGCGCGCCGTCGGCCGCCTGCTCGAGGCCGTCGGCCGAGTCGTTGAGCCCGTCGGCAAGCCCAACCGCTACCTGGTTCGTGAGCTGCTGCCCGAACTCGGCGGTCATACCGTCGAAGAGTTGCTGGGTGACCTCGCCGGTCATCCAATCGGCCGACTGGCTCACGGTCACGTTGATGCGCGCGGCCTCGGGCTCGCCACCGCCGAGCGACACGACCGCCGCCGAGAAGTTCTCGGGAATCTCGACGGCCGCGTATGCGGTGCCGTCGTCGAGCCGTTGCTGCGCCGTCTCGGCGTTGACGAGCTCCCAGCTATACGCGCCGGCGTTCTCGGGGTCGGTGAGCCAGGTGACGAGCAAGCGGCCCGCGACCACCTGCGTCGTCGTGCCGTCGTTGTTCGCCTGCTCGACCATCTGGTCGCTGTTCACCAGCACGACAGGAAGTGCGTCGTCGCGCTGGTTGCTGCCACTCAGCGCAGCGAAGTAGAGGCCAACAATCGCGAGCGGCAGCAAAACCGCGATGACGATGTTGCGAATACGAGCGCCGGTAAAGCCGGTCGCGGTGCGCTGCGTGCCGCTCATCGGTGCAGCTCCTTTCGAGCAGAAGAATCAAAATCGGCGGATGCTGGGCTCGCTTTCGCCCGGAGGAGGTCGATGACCTCGATCTCGCGTCCGAGCTCCCGCAGCTGTGTGGCGTCGAACGCCATGCCCGTGGTGAGGACGAGGGTGACGTCGGCCCTGATGAGTCGCTGCACGGCGGCGACCACCCGCGCGACGAGACCACCCGAGCGCGCGTCGAAGCCGAGCGCGCCGACCTCGAGCACGAGCAATTCGGGGAGCTCGACCACTGCGGCGCCCGCGAGCGCGATGGCGCGGCCGAGCGCATCCAGGCTCGTGAGGCGAGTCTGCGCCGTGAGTCGTGGGCCGTCCCAGCCCACCGCACGCAGCGCGGCATCGAGGTCGTCGATTACCGACACGACCTGATGCTCGGGCAGTTCGGTGCGCAGGTCAGTGCGGCCGAACGCGCCGTGGCGGCCGATGAGCTGGCCGAGCGACAGCTCGCGGGCCCGGTCGTCGAGATTGCCAAGGTCGGCGATCGCGACGCGCGAGATCAGCGCGGCGCCGTCACCCGGCAGCGTGCGGCCGAGCACCTGGAGCCGACCGCTATGCGGGTTCACCCGACCCGCGAGGGTCGCGGCGACGACCGCCCGCGGGGCGACGTCGCCGCGCACCACGAGCACGCCACCCGCGGGCACCTCGCCCGTGACCGGTTCGAACGGCGCCCGTTCGTTGCCCACAACAAGGTCTTCGAACGCGATCGCCGCGTGGTGCTGCTGCGCCCACTCGGCTCGGGCGCGGTACTCGCGAAGGTGCTCGCCCTCGATATCGAGGTCGGGCAAGTGGCGTTCGAGCCACTTCGGCAGTTGCCAGGCGTGCTTGCCGAACAGTGCCATGAGCGCGGGCACGAGCGTCATGCGCACGAGGAATGCGTCGAAGAAGATGCCGGCCGCGAGGCCGAGCGCGATTACCTTGATCACCCCCGCGCCCTCAGGAACAAAGGCGACGAATACGAAGAACATGATGAGCGCGGCTGCGGTGACGACGCGCGCCGCCGACGCAAAGCCCTCCTCGATCGCCTCCCTCGGTTTCAGCCCGCGCACGTGGGCCTCGCGCATGCCCGAGACGAGGAACACCTCGTAGTCCATCGCGAGACCGAACACGATGGCGAGCAGGATGACCGGCAGGAACGAGATGATCGGCCCAGGCACGATGCCCATGATCGTGCCGAGCGCGCCGTCTTGGAACACCATGACCACCACGCCGAACGCGGCGAACGCCGAGAGCAGGAAGCTCACGGCCGCCTTGAGCGGCACGAGGATCGAACGGAAAACGAGGGCGAGCAGGATGAAGCTGAGCCCGACGACGACGCCGGCGAAGGGCAAGAGCGCGCCGTTGAGCCGGTCGGTGATGTCGATCTGCACGGCCGTCGAGCCAGTGACCGAGCTCACGGCGTTGTAGTCGGCCTCGATGCCGGCCGCGAGCGCGCGGAGCGCGGCGACGGTCTTCGTCGTCTCGGGGTCGGCGGGCCCGGTCGTCGGGATCACCTGGATGATCGCCGAGTCGACCGTGGGGTTCGGCAGGGCGTCACCGGCGGATGCGACACCCGGCACCGCCGCGACGCGGTCGCGGATCGCTGCGAGATCGTCGACGAGCGTGTCGTTGTCCACCTGCGTGATGTCGAGCATGACGAGCATCGGGCCGTTGCTGCCCTCACCGAAGTGATCGGTGATCATGTCGTACGCCTCGCGGGCGGTTGCACCCTCGGCCTCGTTCTTGCCGCTCGGCAGGGAGGTCTCCATGTGCAGAGCAGGCAGGGCAGTCACCCCGAGTACGCCGATGACGAGAATGACGAACACGATGGGGGCCCGCAGCACCAGCCGCACCCATCGGCGACCCATGGTCGGCTTCGCGTTCTCGCCGGTCTCGCGTCGCCAGACGCGGCTGCCCTCCTTCGGGCGCAGGCGCTCCCCCGCGAGACCGAACAAGGCGGGCAGCAGGGTGAGGGCCGCGAGCAGCGCCATGAGGACGCCGCCCGCCGCCGCGACGCCCATGACCGAGAGGAAGGGGATGTCGACGATGAGCAAGCCGAGCAGCGCCACCATGACGGTGGCCGCGGCGAAGGTCACCGCCGAGCCGCTCGTGCCGACGGAGGTCGCGGCCGATTCCTCGACCCGCATCCCCTTAGCCTCGATCCACCGATGGGGAGGCTTGCTAAGTTGGCGTCGTAACGCAGAAATGCCCCTCTGACCAGGAAGAATAGAGGTTGTCTAAGATCCTATTTCCCGAGTCTGAGAGGCATCTCGTAGG
>NZ_JASCYH010000006.1:0-76272 GCF_030011715.1 Gulosibacter sediminis
GGCGGCCGCGTATCGTACGCGGCCGCCCGACGGCCGTTTCCGGCCAACTCGGAGGAATGCCGCTCGGCCCCTCGCGGTTGTCACCACTATGACCTCAACGCGCATTGGTACCAGCGACCTCGAAATCTTCCCCCTCGTCCTCGGCGGCAACGTGTTCGGCTGGACGGCCGACCGCGACGCCAGCTTCGCCGTGCTCGACGCCTTTACCGCGGCCGGCGGCACGCTCATCGACACGGCCGACTCGTACAGCTACTGGGTTCCCGGCCACGAGGGCGGCGAGAGCGAGCGCACGATTGGCGAGTGGATTGCCGCGCGCAAGCCGCAGGGCGTGCAGATCGCGACGAAGGTCGGCATGCAGCCGGGCGGCCCGCAGCTCACCGCTGCCAATGTGCGCGCCGTCGCCGAACAGTCGCTCCAGCGCCTCGGCGTCGAAACCATCGACCTCTTCTACGCGCACAAGCCCGACGAGGTGACCCCGCTCGACGAGACCGTCGCGGCGTTCGACGCGCTCGTGCGCGACGGCCTGATCCGCACCATCGGCCTGTCGAACTACTCGGCCGAGCAGGTCGAGCAGTGGCTCGACATCGCCGAGCGCACCGGCGCCGCGAAGCCGGTCGCGCTGCAGCCGCAGTACAGCCTCGTGCACCGCGGTGACGTCGAGGGCCCGCTGCTCGAGACGGTGCAGCGCCACGAACTGAGCATCCTGTCGTACTACTCGCTCGCGTCGGGATTCCTCACCGGCAAGTACCGCGAGCCCGTCGAGGCGGGGGAGTCGCCGCGAGCCGGCGGCGCCTCGCAGTACGCGACGGCCGAGGGCGTGCGCATCATCGACGAGCTCGAGCGCATCGCCGGCGAGCACGGCGCGAGCATCGCGTCGACCGCCCTCGCGTGGCTTCGCCAGCAGCCGGGCGTCGCCGCGCCGATCGCGAGCGCGTCGAAGCCTTCGCAGGTCGCCGATCTCATCGCGGGCGCCACGCTCGAGCTCACGGATGCTGAGCTCGCGTCGCTCTCGGAGGTCTCGTCGGCGCTCATCCAGGCCTAGTTACACGAGCGGATGCGCGGCTCGGGCACAGCGCACGGGTCGCGCATCCTGCTTTTCCCGTCGTGCGCATCCTGCGGTTCGAGCCCGCGCAGCCGCCCTGTGGGAAACCAAAACGTGAAAAGTTCCCGGGCTTTACCTGAACGTTACCTCCACATGGAAGTATGATCGCGTTCGTATCACGGTTCTAGGAGGCCTCGTGGCTAAAAAGTCCCCGTTGGTGAAGGGCGGTGTCGCGGCCACCCTCGGCCTCGCGCTGGCTGCCACCGCATTCGTTGCTCCGGCAAACGCCGAAGCGCTAAACACCGGTGAGGTCATTCAGCCCACCGAAGGCACCACCCAGATCAACCTCATCGGCTTCAACGACTTCCACGGTCGCATCACGCAGGCCGACGCCTTCGCCGCCAACGTGCTGCAGGTGCAGGACACGTTCGGCGCCGACAACAGCCTCATCATCGGCAACGGTGACCAGGTTGGCGCCTCGGAGTTCGAGTCGTCGGTCGCCGGCGACCAGCCGTCGAAGGACGCGCTCGTCGCCCTCGGCGTCGACTCGTTCACCGCGGGTAACCACGAGTTCGACAAGGGCCAGGAAGACGCGCTCGCGATTCGCGACGAGTTCGGCACCCTGCTCGCTGCCAACGTCATCAAGGCCGATGGCACCCCGCTGCTCGACGCGTACAGCACCTTCGAGGTTGCCGGCCACACGGTCGCCGTCGTTGGCGCCGTGACGCAGTCCACCGCATCCGGCGTGAGCCCCGCGGGCATCGAGGGCCTCAGCTTCACCGACCCGGTTGACGCCGTGAACGACGTTGCCGCGCAGCTCTCCGACGGCGACGAGTCGAACGGCGAAGCCGACATCATCATCGCCTCGTACCACGAGGGTGGCCCCTCGAGCGGCAGCTACGACGACAACTCGTCGAACGAGACCTTCGCGAAGATGGCGACCGAGACGTCGGCTGACGTCGACGCCATCTACGAGGCGCACACGCACCAGACCTACAACTACGAGACCAACATTGACGGCAAGGTTCGCCAGGTAGTTCAGGCTGGTCAGTACGCCGAGAACGTCGGCCAGATCGTGCTCGACGTCGACGCCGACGGCAACGTCGTGAGCTCGTCGTCGTCGGTCATCCCGACCTACCTCGAGGACGGCTCGACCCCGCGAGTTGACGCGAGCACGCTGTCGGCCGACTCGCTGGCCACCTACAACACCATCGTCGGCATCCAAGAGGCAGCGGTCGCCGAGGCCGAGGTGCTCGGCGCCGAGCAGATCGGTGTCGTTGACGAAGACATCACCCGTGCGAAGACCTACGACGCCACCGGCGCCGTGACGGTCCAAGACAACCGTGCGCAGGAGTCGACCCTCGGCAGTGTTGTTGCCGACTCGATGATGCTCTGGGCGCAGGGCGTCGGCACCGACGCGCTCGACGCCGACCTGTCGATCATGAACCCGGGCGGCATGCGTTCCGACATCGCGGGCGACGGCACCCTCACCTACAAGGACGGCCAGGTTGTGCTGCCGTTCGTGAACAACCTCTCGGTGGTTTCGATCACCGGCGCCGAGCTCAAGAACGTGCTCGAGGAGCAGTGGCAGCTGCAGGCCGACGGCACCGTGCCGTCGCGCCCGTACCTGCAGCTCGGCCTCTCGTCGAACGTTGACTACAGCTACACCGGTTCGACTTCGGACGACCCGCTGACCACGCAGGGCAGTCACATCACCTCGGTCTACGTCGACGGCGTTGCCCTCGACGACGCGCAGGTCTACAAGGTCGTCATGCCGTCGTTCCTCGCGGCTGGTGGCGACAACTTCCTCTCGCTGAACAACAACGAGGGCGTCTACGACACCGGTTCGGTCGACCTCGACGCGTTCGTGCAGTACGTCGAGAGCCTCCCCGACACCCTGCTCGAACCCGAGCAGACCCGGAACGGCTTCCAGATCGACGGCTACTTCGGTGAGGACGGCGCTGCGCCGTCGATCGAGGCCGGCGCCGAGCAGACCATCACCGTCACCGACGTTGACCTGCACTCGCTCGACCTCGTCGCGAACGCCACCGTTGAGGTGCTGCTCGACGGCAACGTCATCGGCGAAGGCACCGTGAACGGCTCGACCCTCGCGGGCGAGACCACCACTGCCGACGTGACCTTCACGGTTCCGGCCGACACCGCGGCGGGCGACTACACCATCCAGGTCGTCGCGCAGCCCTCGGGCTCGACCGTCAACCTCCCGCTGACCGTGACCGCGGCCACCGAGACCACCCCGCCGACCACGACGCCGCCGACCACCCCGTCGACCGAGACCCCGGCACCGTCGGAGACCGAGTCGCAGGAGCCCCAGCTCGTCACCGAGCAGGAGCACTACACCACGGCTGAGTCGGCCGCGGGCGTCAACTACGTCGGCGTGAACTTCGCCGCGAACGAGGCTGTCGACATCGCGATCAGCGCTGACGGTGGCGACGCGCAGAGCGTCGACTCGGTGCTCGCTGACGCCGATGGCACGGTCAGCGGTCAGCTGACCTACCAGACGGTTGACGAGGCGACCGGCGCGGTGGTCGAGGACAACCTGCCCTGGCCGGCCGGCACCTACACGATCGTTGCCACACAGGGCGAACTTTCGGCGACCGTGACCTTCACGGTTGGCGACGAGACCGGTGCGGCGACCGACGGTGGCTCGACCGACGGCACCTCGACCGTGCCGGCGTCGAACAACAACGGCTCGGGCGACCAGCTCGCCACCACCGGTGCGAACGAGACCGCGATGTTCGCGGGCATCGCGGCGGGCGTCATCGCCCTCGCGCTCGGCGGCACCTTGATGCTGCTGCGCCGTCGGAACACCGACGCGTAAGTAACACGCCTCCGGGCGATCCGCCGCGGCGGTCGGAGCTTCGGCTCTGGCCGCCGCTGGCGTTTTCCGTGGAGTTTTGGCGGGGCGCGGGCGGAGGCGACCGGATGCGCGGGGTCGCGGTGTGGGATCGCGGCGGCGGGCGCGGGGTTGCGTACGATTTCTCACATGTCTGGGCAGCGGGGTGGCAAGCCGAGCGCCGTGGTGTACCGGCGCCGCCGGCTCGTTGTGCTCGTGCTCGCAGTGATCGTCGTCGCGCTGCTCGTCTGGGGCGTCGTCTCGATGTTCGGCGCACTCCGGGGTGGCGGCGACGCGACGTCAACGGGCGCGGCGCCGAGCTCGACTGAGACCGCAGCACCGACCTCGACCACCAGCGAGGCCGAGTCGACCGATTCGCCTGAGCCCACCGCATCCGAAACCCCGGAGCCGACCGACGACACCCCGGCCGTCTGCGCCGAGGGCGACGTCACGGTCACGGCGGTCACCGACGCGGCGACGTACGCAGCCGACGCGCTGCCGCAGCTGTCGATGAAGCTCGTGAACACAAGCGACACCCCGTGCCGGATGGACGTGGGCACTTCGGCGCAGATCTACACGATCAAGTCGGGCGACGACACGATTTGGACGTCGACGGACTGCCAGTCCGACGCCACGAGCCAGGTCGTCGAGCTGACGCCGGGCAAGGAAGTCACGTCGCCCGCGATCGAATGGGTGCGCGAGCGGTCGACGACTGACACGTGCGATTCCGATTCGCGGCCCGCCGCGGTCGGTGGCGGCGCGTACTACTCGCTCACGGTGTCGATCGGCGGCATCGCCTCGGAGCCGGTGTTCTTCGAACTGCAGTAGCGGCGGCGTTTAGACCGGGCGGAGGTGGTTGCCGTTGCGGTTGCCGTTGCTGCCCGGGTTCGCGTTGCCACCGCGGTCGCTATTGCCGCCACGGCTGCCGTCGCCCCCGCCGCTGCGGTTCCCGCCTCCGAGCGCGAGGTTGATGGCGTTCGTGACCGTGCCGTGCTCGGGCCCGAACTGCTTGCCGTAGCCGAGCCGCTTCGCCTCGGCGAACCGCATCTTCTCGGACGAAACGTGCCGAATCTCGCCGACCAGGCTGATTTCTCCGACGACGACCGTGTTCGGCTTTGTCGGTGTGTTCTTCTGCGCCGAGCTCAACGCGACGGCGATCGAGAGGTCGGCGCCCGGTTCGGTGAGGCGCACGCCGCCGACGGTCGAGACGTAGACGTCATGACTCGCGAGCTGGATGCCGCAGCGCCGCTCGAGCACCGCGAGGATCATCGCGACGCGGTTCGAGTCGACCCCGTTGGTGACGCGGCGCGGGTTCGGCGCCTGCGAGTGCACGACGAGCGCCTGCACCTCGACGGGCAGCACGCGCTTGCCCTCGAGCGCGACGGTGATCGCCGAGCCGGCCACGGGCTGGTCGCGCTGGCTCACGAACAGCGCCGATGGGTCTGGCACCTCGACCATGCCGTCGCCCGACATCTCAAAGCAGCCCACCTCATCCGTGGGGCCGAAGCGGTTCTTCAGCGTGCGCACGAAGCGCAGCGCGGTCTGCCGGTCGCCGTCGATGTGCGCGACGACGTCGACGAGGTGCTCGAGCAGGCGCGGGCCCGCGACGTTGCCGTCTTTCGTGACGTGACCGACGAGAATCGCTGGCATGTTGCGGGTCTTCGCCGCACGGATGATCGCCGTCGCGACCTCGCGCACCTGGCTCGGCTGGCCGGCGAGCGAGTCGACGTTCGCCGACGCGATGGTCTGCACCGAGTCGAGGATGAGCAGGGCCGGGTCGGTCTGCTCGATGTGGCCGAGCACGGTGCCGAGGTCGGTCTCGCTCGCGAGCAGCAGCGTGGGCTGGAGGGCGTTCGTGCGCTGGGCGCGCATCCGCACCTGGTTCACCGACTCTTCGCCCGAGACGTAGAGGACGCGAGCGCCGGTCGCGGCGATGCGCGACGCGGTTTCAAGCAGCAGCGTCGACTTGCCGACGCCGGGTTCGCCCGAGAGCAGGATCGCCGCGCCGGGCACGATGCCGCCGCCGAGCACGCGGTCGAATTCGCCGATGCTCGTGGGCTGGTGCTGCGCGACCTCGGACGCGGGCACCTCGGTGATCGGCACCGCGCGGTGGCGCGGTGCGAGAGCCTGCGCGCGGGCCTCGATGCCGGTGGGCACGCCCTTCTCGACGACCGTGCCCCATGCCTGGCACTCGGGGCAGCGGCCGACCCACTTGATGGATTCGTAGCCACACTCCGTGCACTCATAGGTGTTGCGTTGCTTGCTCTTCGTGGCCATGCTTCCAGGGTAGTTGCGGCCTCCGACGTCGGCCGGGGCCTGTGGATGGGTGGCGTGGCGTGGGGTGTCCCCGATGTCCCACTTTTTGCGTGGAAAGTGGGATGTTGGCGACACTCTGCGGCCGCGACGGGTGGGTGCGCGGGGCGGCGCGCGCGGCTCGCGTCGGTGCGACCCCGTCCTACGGGGTCGGCGTCGCCGAAGCCGAAGCCGTTGGCCCGTCACCGTCCGCGTGCGAAGTCGCGCCGTCGAACGTGAGCACGGTCGTGGTGCCGGGCGTGCTCGCGACGGTGAGGGGCGCATCCTCGGTGAAGGTCTCGGCGGCGAGGTCGGCCTGCACCGGGGCCATTGCGGGCAGCGTGCTCTCGGTCGAGTCGAGCGCGTCGCTCGCGAGCTGGGAGCCGGAGTTGGGCGTCCACGCTGCTGGCGCATCCGCCCCCAGGCCGTCGGGGGCGTGCAGCGAAACGGGAGCCAGCGCATCCGTCGCACCCGGATCGCGCATGTCGACGATGACGTACGCGAGCGAGCCGTCGTTGCCGTAGACGGCGTGCACCATGACGCTGCCGTCGCCGCTCACCGTGGGCGTGAGCACTTGGCCATCGGGCACCCAGCTCAGCAGCATGAGCGCGAGGAAGTTCGAGCGTCCCTCGATCACTTCGCCCGGCTCGTCGACCGAGCCGCTCGCGCACACTGGGCTCATCGGGGCGCCGCCCTCGCACGCCCCGAGCATCGAGTGAAAGGCGATGCGTTCGGCGCCGATCTCGGCGGCCGTGAACACATAGTCGCTGGTCCAGAGCGCCTGGGCATGCGTGCGGGAGGTCTCGTTGCCGCCTGAGCAGGAGGTCGGGCCGGTCTCTTCAACCCAGAATGGTAGGCCGGCGTCGTCGGCGACGCCCTTGCCGAGCCCGAGGATCTTGTGCGCGCTCTCGCGCAGCGACGGCGAGGTGAGGTTCTCGATGGTGGTCGTCGACGACTGGCCGCTCGTCGCGTCGCAGCGCCACAGCGGATACCAGTGCATCGTCACCGCGGCCTTGTTCGGCAGATCCGACTCGGTGTACGCCCGCAGCCAGGTCGTGTCGTAGGCGCCGGGGCCGGCGTAGTTCGTGCCCGGCGTCTCGGCGTCGATCGCGTCGGAGTACTCGACCAGCGCATCCTGGTAGGCGTCGGTGTCCCAGTCGTCGCCGCGCACCGCGAGGTCGGGCTGCGCCTCGGGGGAGTAGCCGTTCGGCTCGTTGCCGATCGTGATCGCGAGCAGGTGGTCGTCGAACGCGGCCGTCGCGTACTTCACCATGTCGGCGGCGCGCTCGGGGTCGTTGTGGCCGAGGTCGACGACGAGCGTGACGTCGGCATCGACCGCCACGACGACCGCCGCGACCCGCTCGAGGTCGGCCGGAGTGACTGTCGCCTCGGCCCACTCGGGCGCGGGTTCGTCGGTGCTCGTCCACCACATCCGCCGGTCGACCTTGTTGCCGCCGAAGCGTAGCGCCGGGTGGCCGAGCGCGGCGAGGGTCGTCGTGAGGTTCGAGTTGTCGCTATTCCAAGCGGGATTCGCGAGCTCGGTCGCCTCGAAGCTGAGGCCGAAGGTGCCACCCCAGGCGGTCGCGTCGTCTTGGAGCGCGAAGTTCGCGGTGATCGGTTTGCTCGTGAGCCCGGATGCGTCGGGCAGCGCGAATGTGCCCGGGTTCGGGTCGTAGCCGGGCACGATGAGCTGCTCGGCGATGTTTTGCGTCGGGGTTGGGGTGGTTGTGCTGGATGCGGTGCCCGAGCCGGTCGGGCCGGTCTCGGTTGCGTCGTGGGGCGCGAAGACGATGACCGCGACGAGGATGACGATGACTGCGGATGCGCCGGCGATGATCCAGGCGAGTCGGGGCGACCGGCGAGCAGGGGCGTTCGTGCGGTCAGAGGTCATCGAGTCGTCGTCATCCTTTGCGGTCGTGCACGTGCGGTGGCCTGCTGGCATCGTACCGAGGGGTGGTTTCGCGGGCGTGGGTGCGTGCGCTGCGCAGGGTGTCCCCGATGTCCCACTTTTCGCGCAAAAAGTGGGACATCGGGGACACCTTGTGGCGTCGGCCGCAGGATTCGTGGGGCTCGGCACGGAGGCGCGGCTCGGAGGGCGTACGGGAGCGGTTGCGAGAGCGGCCCGCGACCCCCGCATCCGGCCCTCGCCAAGATTCGGCAAAACATAAGTTGCGCGGGCACTGAGAAATGTGCTTAAAATAGACGCTGGTGACGTGTCCGAGCGGCCGAAGGTGCAACACTCGAAATGTTGTGTGGGGGCGACTCCACCGTGGGTTCAAATCCCACCGTCACCGCCAAAGAAAACCCCTGGCATCCAGGGGTTTTCTTCGTTTCCGAGGTGTTTATTGTGCAAATTTGGTGCACTTTTTCCGGGGTTCGTTCCCGAGTGTCGCGACCAAGACTCCCCTCCAACGGCGCGCTCATCGCGGTCAGGGCAAAATGACTGCCCGGGCCATAGCGGCGACCGCCTTGTTCACGCCCCGAGGTCTGCGGATTCCGCGCATCGACCCTCCGAGCAGGCGGAGCACGTCGAGCGTGGCGCTGCCGGGGGCTGGCGCACGGTAAGGGTCTTTACTGTCGCTCCATCCGAGCTCAAACATGAGTTCACTGATGCGCGAGTCCCAGAGTTCCGCAGGCGTTTCATTCGCGGCCACGGTGAGCGCCATCCAGCCGGCGTGCCGTTCGTCGGGTGTTCTTCCGAGGGGGAGGCGGCCGACAATGTGCCGCAGGATCGCTTGCGGATCGTCACGGTGCTTGGCGATGGCCTGAGTCGGGGCGATGCGGCCCTTGCGTACAGCGACGAGCCCCAGAGCACGCGCCGTGGCGCGCAGATTCATGACCGGCCGAGTGAGGTCTTCTCGGTTGGCTTTGCGGGGCCACCAATCGGCGACACCCGTGCGGTGTGCGATCTGCTCGACGGCCGCGGGCTGCAAATACCCGGCGTTGGTGAGCGTAACACCGGGCGCGACGACGTCGAGGAGCACCAGGAACGGTTCGGCGAGATCCGCTGCATCTTCTGCGCTGACGTCAGTTGCGCCGGAAATGGCGGGATGTGCGAGCGCGTCGCGCACGCCTCGTGCGCCGACGTTGTCGGCCAGTTCGAGCAGCGACTCAAGTTCTTCGACGAGCGGAACTGGGTCTGCCATGGCTGCCGCAATGAGCTCGTTCGTCTCACCAATGGCGAAGGTATCGGGGTGCCAGCCGTCGGGCAGCCAGTCGCGACCTTCCGCTGCGCTGTCGAAAGCCTGAGGGAGGATCGCGTTGTCGTAGTCCGCGCGCACCCAGGCGGCGAGCTCTGCATATCCCCAAACGCCGCCGCAGTCCTCTGGCGGGCAGGCAAGCCTCCCACCGACGCACGTCGGTGCCGGAGGAGGGCTGTCGAGCACTTTCTCGACGTGCAGGAGGTGGTTCCAGTCATCACCGAAGTCGTAGTCGTACCAGAGTCGGTCACCCTCGGCAGCCAGGACCTGATCGAGACGCACGTCTTCTTCGAGCATCCCTTCGGTGCCCTCGGCGAGGTCGAACCGGGTGAGGAACTCGGGAGGGTTCTGGTCGTTGCTGGTGCGGAAGCGGTGCAGGTGACTGTCGGTCCATCCCATCGCCGCCTGAATCACCTCGTGCAGTCGCGGGAGGAGGATGTCGCCGGGCACCTCGACGCGGCGCCACACCGGCGGTTTCGTGTGCTGCAGGTCGATGCGGATGCGAAAGCCCCGCACCACCGAGGGGGTGGGGAGGAGTTGCGGCTCGGGCCGGCGCCAGAGGTCGCCCAGGCCTTGCCCGTCGAACGAATCACCGGCCTGTGCTGACATCGCGCTTGCACGGATGTAGTCGACGAATGTCTGAATGTTTGCGGCTTCGGAACCCTCAGTCGCCATGCGTGCTCTCCCAGTTCGGTGCGCCGCGAATGACGACGCAGCATCGCGAACAATTCTGGATCAGCGGATGCTGCCCTTCAACCGTGGGGAGCGATGCGGCTGCGAGTGCGTGCGTCGCACCCCGCCGGGCGGGTGAGAATCAACGACGCCCAAACGGCTACGTGTGGCGACCATGTCGGCGAAGGTAGATGCGAGGGCGCCGGAAGTTGCGGATTGCTGGTTCCGGCGCCGGTCGCATTTCCTGCTGTGGGGCTTGCCTTTGTCTCGCGGTCACTTCTTGCGATCCGACTACGCGGCGCGGCCCTGTGCCGCCGACTCGATGAGGTTGCCGCCCTGCAGTGCGGAGCCGCTGCCGATCGCCTCGACCCACGCATCCGTCGTCGCGACCGCCGCCCAGTTCGAGTTGAGCAGCGCCATGAGCGTCTCGTGCACCTGCTGTGCCGAGGCAGATCCGGCCTCGTTCGAGAGGTCGACCGTGCCCGTCGCATCCGAAAGCACCTCGACGCTGAAGCCGAGCGGCTCGGCGGCCGCGGCCGAGCCGAGCACGCAGTTGTTCGTCATGTACCCGACGAGGGTGACGGTATCGATGTTGCGCTCGCGCAGCCATTCCTCGAGGCTGGTGCCGGCGAAGACGCTCGCGAACGACTTGGTGAACTGGTGCGCGGCCTTGTCGGCGCGCGCCTCGAGCTCGGGATGCAGTGGGAACGTCGCGCCCGCGGGGTCGAAGATGGGTGCGCCGGCGGGCGCTTCGTGCTGCACGATCACGACCGGAACGTCGGCGTTTGCGGCGGCGTCGATGGCCGCGGCGATGCGCGCAACCGACTCGTTGCGGTCGGGGAACTGAATGGGAAGCAGGCCCTCGAAGTACTCCTGCTGGGCGTCGATGATGATCAGGGCGCGGTTCGGTGTGGTCATGATGCTCCTTGGTGTTGGTGGCGGGCGTGTCGTCGGAGGCTGGAGCCTCGGTACTCGCAAGTCACGGCAAATAGAGGTGTTTGCCGTGAGGCTGAGCGTAGCAAAAGTTCCCGGTAAATCGACGTTGCTACCATGAGAACTATGCGCGAACTGCCTCTTCCCCCGAGTCCTGGTGCGCTTGAGCATCCCAGTATCGACCTCGTGAACAGCGTGATTCGGCTGCCTGGCGACGTGGTCGTCGACGCGATCGAGACGCCCGCGGACGCTACGTCGTGGCTGATCGAACGTGGCCTCGCCGCCGAAGGTTCCATGCTCGAGTCCTACTGCCAGAACCGGCTGCTCGGCATGCGCGAGGACCTGCGGGAGGCGTTCGCAGCGGCGGTCGACGGGGTGCGGCTGGGGGAGCACGCGCTCGACCGCATCAATGCGGCGATGAAGGCGGCCCCGCAAGTCCCGCTGCTCGGCATGGCACCTGGGGGTGGGTTCGTTCGGGTCCCGGAGCATCCCGTGACGCAGGTTGTCGAGCAGGCAATGTCAGGAATCGCCGAGGATGCGGCGACGCTACTGACCGGCGACGAGGCGCCGCTGCTCGCGCGCTGCGAAGCCGAGCCGTGCATCCGGTTCTTTTTGCGAACCCACGCGCGTCGGCAGTGGTGTTCGACGCGCTGCGGCGATCGCGTGCGGGCGGCGCGGGCCTACGCGCGCAAGAAGGAAGCGGCGGCGGCCGACGCTCGCGGTTAGAGTTTCGCGGCAGCGCCCGCAGTGAGCGTCGGCTCGCGTAGTCGGCCCAACCCGCCTGAGGTAGTCGTGCGAGTGGGCTACTGCGACGAGTTGTCCGCGTCGTCGTCGAGTTCCTTGAGGCGCTTCAGCTTCGACCACGGGACGAACGTGACCCACGCGATTGAGGCCACGGACGCGCTCATGATCATCGAGACGATATCCATGGGGCGACAGTACCCGACATATATCGCTTAAGCGGCACCGGGCGAGGTAGCGGACGCGCGGACATTGCGCGCGTCAACGTGTCGCGCCACCGGCTAGGCGTCGACCGGTGCGACCACCCGCGCGCTGCGCCCCTCGAACGTCACGACGTCACCGTTGTGCAGCTGCCGGCCACGCCGGGTGTCGACCTCGCCATTCACCCCGACCAGACCATCCCCGATGAGCTCCTTCGCGTCGCCGCCGGTCTCGAGCAGGCCCGAGAACTTCAGGAACTGGCCGAGGCGGATCATGTCGGTGGCGATGGGCACGTCGTCGATCGGCTGGTTGTTGCGCATGGCTGCCACGCTACGTCACCGGCGCGCGGCGTCGCGGCGGCGGATGACGATGCGCTTCGTGTTCGACGGATCCGCGCGGTCGAACCACACGTCGACGACCTCACCGTTGACGAGCGGGTCGGCGACCGGGATGCGCGTCGAGCGCTGCACGAAACGGCGCGTGCCCGCCGCATCCTCGAAGGCGTAGGTGACGGTCGTGATCAGCGCGCTCGACCGCGAACTAGAGCAATCGCAAAACCGCTTCGGCGAACTTGGGCACACCAGCCTTTGCGAGTTGCGTCAAGAGTGCAGTCGTCGTGAGCGGCGGGTTCTCGTAGGCGTCGGCCTGCCGACGGACTGCCCCAACGGTCTCGGCTGGATGCAGATCGAGCTGGTTGAGCAGAAACTCATCGGGATGAATGGCGTCGAGATCGTATGGAGCCAGCGCTTCGGTTGGGAAATGGCGAAGGTTGAATGTCACCAGCACAGCGGCGTCGCCTCGAACGGCGGCGGCCAGTACATGTCTGTCGTTCTCGTCGCATGTCATCTGGGGTTCCAGTGACTCGTATCCGTGTACCTCGGCATCGGGAAATGCGGCCTGCATGTTGGCAATACGTTTGCGGATGGCGTCGCCCGGCAAGCCGCGTTTCAATAGGTTTCGTTCGAGCTCTTCGAGGATCCCGGCCGACCACATGGGTCGAAATGTGCCTGTCTCGGCAAGCGTGAGGAAGAGGTCGTTCAGGGCGCCGCCGAAGATGGTGCAGGTGTCGAGGAGCGCCGGGAACGCCATCTTGCCGTCTACTCCGACTCGGGCTCGTAGGTGACGTCGAACAAGCCGTCCTGCTGGCCCTCGCGCGCGGTGCGGCGGAGGAGCGCGCGTCGCTCGACCCGCGCATCCTCTTGGTAGCGGAGGAGGTCTGTCAGCAGCACTCGGCGATGGCGGCCGACGGTCGAGAAGGGGATTTCGCCCTCGGTGAGGTGCTTCACCAGCGTCGGTCGCGAGATGCCGAGGAAGTCTGCGGCCTCTTGCGTGGTGAGTTGGGTGTCATGAGGCATGACGCTGATGCCGCGGCCTGCGCTGAGCGTCACGGCGATGTGGCGAACGATCTCGAAGAGGCTGCCGGGAAGCTCGAGCTCCTCGCCGTCGCCGGCGACGATGCGCATCGTCGCGCCGTTGTCGGACTGGTGGTCGAACTGTTCCTTGAGGCGCGCGAATTGGGCACCTTCTGCTTCGCTCGGGACGAAGGTGCGGCCGTTGGCGTCGTCGAGGGTGTTGCGCATGGTGAGGTCCTGTCTTCTTCTTCTTCATCAGTTTATTCGAAATATTCGAAAATGTGAAGTGTTTCAGTGTCCAGCAACCCGACAGCAAAAAGTCTTGCGGCGTCACAAACCGCAGAAATATCGGGGTACTTCGATACTTTTTGAGCACTATGACGAAAATCGAAACCACCACTGCCGGAAGCCTGCCCCGCACGCAGGCGCTCATCGACGCCAACTCGGCGCGCACCGTCGCTGACGACGGCTTCACGCTGCAGTCGACGCCCGAATACGACGCCCTCGTGACCGAGGCGGTGCGCGACGTCGTCGAGCGCCAGCGCGAGCTCGGCATCACGCAGCCCGGCGACGGTGAGTTCGGCAAGGCCATGTCGAGCCCGGTCGATTACGGCGCGTGGTGGACCTACTCGTTCCAGCGCAACAAGGGACTCTCGCTCACCGGCGACAACCCGTTCACGCAGGAGCCCGTGCGCTCGACGCCGGGCAACGTGCAGCTCACCTCGTTCCCCGACCGCCGCGACTGGACGATCTTCGCGGAGGCCTACGCCGACCCGAACAGCGGCATGGGCACGGGCAAGAACGCGACCGAGTGGCCGGCGACGACCGGCGAGATCGAGTACGTCGGCCAGGATGCGATTGCCACCGACGTGCGCAACCTCGCCTCGGCGCTCGAGGCCGGCGAGCGCGGCTTCATCACCGCGATCGCGCCCGGCTCGGCCGCGCGCATCCAGAACGACTTCTACGCGAGCGAGCAGGAGCACATCGACGCCTGGATCCCCGCGCTCCACGAGGAGTACAAGGCCGTCACCGACGCCGGCCTCATCGTGCAGCTCGACGACCCGTCGCTCGCCGAGAACTGGGACCAGATCAACCCCGAGCCGAGCGTCGAGGACTACCTCGCGTTCACGCAGATCCGCATCGACGCGATCAACGAGGCGATCAAGGGTCTGCCAAAGGAACTCGTGCGCCTGCACCTCTGCTGGGGCTCGTGGCACGGACCGCACACGACCGACATCGAGCTCAAGCACATCCTCAAGACCGTGCTTTCGGCGAACGTCGGCCAGGTCTCGTTCGAGGCTGCGAACGCGCGCCACGAGCACGAGTGGGAGATCTGGGAAGAGAACAAGGCGATCATCCCCGACGACCTCGTGCTCGTGCCCGGCGTCGTGAGCCACTCGACGAACCTCGTCGAGCACCCTGACCTCGTCGCGCAGCGCATCGCGCGCTTCGCGAAGATCGTCGGCCCCGAGCGCGTCATCGCGTCGACCGACTGCGGCCTCGGTGGCCGCATCCACCCGCAGATCGCCTGGGCGAAGCTCGATTCGCTCGGTGAGGGCGCGCGCCGCGCGGTCGCCCGCATCTAGTCGCTGTCGCTGAGGGGCCCGGCATGTGCGGGGCCTCTTCGCGTTTTCTGTGGCCCGAGATCGATGCCGCGGAGATGGCAGCGGCAGAAATGACGACCGTGGAGATGCGGTTTTCTACGATCACTGCGGTTGCGACCGCAGCGATCGTAGAAAACCGCATCGAACGTGGCTTGGCCACCGCCTTCACCACCCATACGCGCGGCCCGACCTACGGCGTGACCGCCTGCGGCAGTACCGAGAGCGCGATCACGACGAGGGCGACGACGCCCGCACCGACCGTCCCGAGCAGCAGCGCCAGCTGCAGCCACGGCGCGCGATTGAAGACCGGACGGCGCCCCGAGTGACGGATGCTCGCGCCGAGATACAGCCCGGCCGCGGCGGCGATGCCGAGGTAGCCGAGCAGCGCGAGCACATCCTCGCCCGGGCGCCCGAGCATGAGCCGCGACCAGAGCAGCGAGTAGATGCCGATCTCGAGCGCGGTGCGCTGCCACGCAAACCGCGTCTCGCTGCGCGGCAGCGCGACCTCATCGGGGTCGTACGAATGCAGCGTCATAGCAACATCGCCGCGACGAGCAGCGCGCCCGATACCGCGACCGAGATCGACAAGATCAGCCCGAGCGGCGTGCGCGGCAGCGGCTCGTCGCGGCGCAGCGCGCGCTCGGTGCGCATCCACGAAAACCACGCGGCGACCGCGAGCACGATGCCGGTCAGCACGAGCGCGACGGCCGCGAGCATCCGCATCACCTCGTGCAGCTGCTGGCCGAGCAGCTGCAGCGCGATGCCGCACGCGATCAGCGCGATCGCCGTGCGCATCCACGCGAGAAACGTGCGCTCGTTCGAGAGCGTGAAGCGCGCATCCGGCTCTTCGCCCGACGCATAGACCGACTTCGGAAACCGCGACTCTGCAGACATGCCCCCATTGTGCGCCGCCCGCGCCGCCTCGGCCATGGGTGTCGCGTTTCGTCCCATTCGGCGGACGAAATCGCCGAGAAATGGGCCCAAACGCAACACCCATGCGAGGGCGAAGCGTTGGGAGAGGAGACGAAACCGCAATCATTCATGCGGCCGGTCGGGCGGATGCGTGGCTAGGGTGACGCGCATGAGCGAAGTTGGTCAGCACGGCGAGCCGGGGGAGTCGGCGGGCTCGCCCGGCCGCAACAAGGCCGTGACGGCGACTGTCCTTGGCGCGCTTTCGTTGCTGACACCCCTCTATTTCGTCATCGTGATGTTCCTGCAGATGCTCGAGCCCCACTCGTACATCGGCATGAACGCGCTGTACACGGTCCCGCTGTCTCCGGTGAGCGCGATTCTTGCTGGCGTTGGCATCTGGCTCGCCCGCCGGGCCCGGCGCGACGGGGCGAATGCGGGCGTCGGGCTGACGCTGTGCATCCTCGGCCTCATCGCGAGCCTCACGAACTTCGCCCTGGTCCAGCCGTGGCGAGCGTTCTTCTGAGCGCCGCGAACGGGAATGAGCGGGGCGCGCGGCGCGTTGCTACGAGCATGACTTCGAACACGCAGGCCACTCCCGAGCCGATCGCCATTGATATCTGGACCGACGTCGTCTGCCCGTGGTGCTACATCGGCGAATCGCGCCTCCACGATGCCCTCGAGGCCGAGGGCCTCAGCGACCGCTTCAAGATCGAGCTGCACGCGTTCGAGCTCGACCCGACCTCGCCCGTCGGCGACGGCAGCGAGAACAACGTCGACCACCTCGCCCGCCGAAAGGGCATGCCCCGCGAGCAGATCGAGCAGATGGAGCAGCAGATCCACGGCCTCGCCGACGAGATCGGACGCCCCTACGCGACCGAGCGCCCGATGGCGAACACCCGCCCACTGCACCGCGTGCGCCAGGCGGTCATCGACAACGGTGGTGACGGCGACGCGTTCTTCCTCGACCTGCAGCGCCGCTACTTCGCCGGCGACGTGAACCCCTTCAACCAGGACGAGATCGTCGCGGCCGCCACGAAGCAGGGCCTCGACGAGGAGCGCACCCGCGAAGTACTCGCCGGTGACGACTTCAACCAGGAGGTCACCGACGAGGCCCGCCGCGCCCAGATGCTCGGCGCCCAGGGCGTGCCGTTCTTCCTCTTCAACCACAAGTACACGGCGCCGGGCGCGCTGCCGCTCGACACTTTCCGTCAGGTCGTGCGCTCGCTCGTGGCCGAGCAGGATGCGCAGGTTGCCGAATGAGCGCAACACCCGAGCGGCTTGCCTCGGTCGCGGCCACGGCGGCGATGGATGCGCTGCGCAAGAACCGCGCCGACGCCGCGGCCGATTCTGCGGTCACGGCCCACGCCGACGCAGCCACCGCATCCGACTCGAGCGAAGCGCTGACCAGCGACGCAGCCGCGGCCGCTGAGGGCGCAACCACGGCATCCGACTCAGGTTCGGCCCCGCAGTTGCCCGCACTCCAGGGCCTCGACACCCTCCTCGGCGGGGTGGTCACCGCGACCACCTGCTCAATCGACGGCACCTGCGACTAGCTTCCGCCTCGGGCCGACTCCCGGCGCAGAGTGTCGCCGATGTCCCACTGTGAGGCAGCCGAGGTGGGATATTGAGGACACCCTGCGGCCGCGAAACGGCCACTCGTTACGCGCGCGGAATCGAAGGGCGCGTGATCAGCGCGCCGAGGCTTGCTGGCAAGTCCTCGTCGTCGAGTGCGCCGCCCGGCACGAGCAGGTCGAACCGCGAGACCCGCTCCGATTCGGCGAGCGCGATGAGCGCGAACGCACCCGGCGCATCCGCCGCGGCCGCGACGACGCGCAGGTCGAACTCCGCGCTTTCGGCCATGAGGTTCACGGCGTTGCAGGGCGCATCCAGGCCGATGAGCGCGGTGGCCGACCCGCCGTCGAAGTGCAGCGGCACGCCGTCGCCAAGCAGGTGCAGGCGACCATCCACCTCGAGCGAAACGGATGCGCCGACCGGCACGAACGTGCGCTGCAACCCCGGCAGCGGCGAAAAGTCGGCAGGGCGCTCGAGGTCTGCGACGCTGAGCTTCCACCGCCCACCAGCGCGGTCGATGCCCGGCACATTCTCGTCGAGTCCGACCAACTCGGTCGTCGAACCGAGGCCATTCGCCCATGGGGCCGGCTCGCGGTCGCACAACGAACGCACCACGCGCCAACCCTGGGCCCGATCCGACGCGGCCTCGTGGCCACGCGCACTCGCAGCGCCCACCGTTACGCCCGCTCCAGGATGCGGGCCGTGACGCGCGCCCCAAACTGTAGCGCCTCGACGGGCACGCGCTCGTCGGCGGCGTGGAACTGCGCGAACACGTCGAAGTCGAGCGGCACCCGCAGGGGAGTAAACCCGTACCCGGCGATGCCGAGCGTCGAGAAATGCTTGTTGTCGGTGCTCGCGGGCAGCATGTACGGCACGACCTCGCCCTGCGCATCCTCGACCGCGATCGCCTCGCGCAGCACCTCAACGAACGCCCCCGACGCCGGCGACTCCGTGCCGCGGAACCAGGCGCGCTCCTCGATCTCGATATCGGGCCCCGCGAGCTCGCGCAGCGTCGCGCGCACGAGCTCGTCCTGCCCCGGAACCACCCGCACATCGACGAGCGCGGATGCACGCCCCGGCACCACGTTCGGCTTGCCACCGGCCTCGAGCACGGTCGGCGTCGCCGTCGTGCGCAGGCCGGCACCGACGAGCGGACCCGCGATCTCGAGCCCCGCGAGCTCAGCCTCGAGCGTCGACTCGTCGAATGCGCGGCCGCGGGCGCGACCAAACGCATCCAGGAAAGCCTCGAGCGCACCCGTGCGCGCGACCGGAAACTCGTACGCCCCGATACGCGCGACCGCCTCGGCCAGCGCAACCACCGTGTTCTCCGATGACAATCCTGAGGCGTGCCGGGCGGCCCCGCGCGCGGTCAGCGCGACCGTCGCCGGGCCCTTCTCGCCGGTCGCGAGCAGGTATGCGCGTCGGCCCGCCGCATCCAAGGGCACGGAGAACCCGCCGACTTCGCTGATCGACTCGGTCACGCCCGAGAACAACTCGGGCCGATTGCGCACGAGCCACCGCGAGCCCCAGACCCCGCCCGCCTCTTCATCGGCGAGAAACGCGAGGACGAGATCGCGCCGCGCCCGCACACCCGTGCGTGCGAAGTGCCGCACCACGGCCACGAGCGTGCCGGCGAAGTGCTTCATGTCAACGGCACCGCGGCCGTACAAGAACCCGTCGCGCACCTCGGCGCCGAAGGGCGGCGCGGTCCAGTCGCGCGCATCGACCGGCACGACGTCGAGGTGCGCGTGTGCGAGCAGTGCGGGCTCCGAAGGGTCACTCCCCGGCACGCGCGCGACGAACGAGCCGCGGCCGGGATGCGGTTCGAAGAACTCACCCTCGATACCGACCTCGCCGAGCCACTCCTGCACGAGCCTCGCGGCGCGCGTCTCGCCGTCACCGATCGTCGCGAGATCGCCCGTGTTGACGCTCTCGATGCGAATCAGTTGCCGCGTGAACTCGAGCGCCTCGTCCTCGAGTCTTCGCACCGCGGCGGCGTGGTCGGGGGTCGTCATTGGCGCTCCTGCCGTCGTGGAAGTTGGCCGGCCCGGGCCGCGCCGTGTCGCGGTGTCCGGGCCGTGCATCCAGTCAAGCGGGCGACCCTGGGCATCCCAAGCCGTGTGACCGAGTATGTCGCACGCGCCCCGCAACACTGTTACGCGCCGGCCGAACCACCCACAAAGTGAGCGCAGGCGGATGCGCGGCCCGGTCGGGCAGCGCGGGCGCGGGCTACAGGCTCGGCACCGCGTCGAGCAGCTTGCGCGTGTAGTCGCTGTGCGGGTGACGGAAGATCTCGGCGGTGGGGCCGTACTCGAGCATCTTGCCGTGCTGGATCACGGCGACGGTGTCGGCCGACTCGGCGACGACGCCGAGGTCGTGGGTAATAAAGAGGTAGCTCAGGCCGAGCTCGCCCTGCAGCTCGTCGAGCAGCTTGAGAATCTGCGCCTGCACCGATACGTCGAGCGCCGACACGGCCTCGTCGAGCACGACGAACTCGGGCTCGAGCGCGAGGGCGCGCGCGATCGCGACGCGCTGGCGCTGCCCGCCCGAGAGCTCGTCGGGGAACCGGTCGATGAGGTTCGCGTGATCGACCGCCGTGAGGGTGCGCGTGTAGCTCGCGCTCGGGTTCGACATGACCTCACGGGCGGGGCCGGCGTCGACCACCTCGCCCTTGCGCATCACGACGACCTTGTCGCTACGCACGGCAGCGAGGCCGAGGTCGTGCGTGATCATGAGCACGGCCACGCCGAGCTCCTGCACGAGCTGCTCGATGTAGTCGAGAATCTGCTTCTGCACCGTCACGTCGAGGGCGCTCGTCGGCTCGTCGGCGATGATCAGCTTCGGGCTCGTCGACAGCGCGCCGGCGATGAGCGAGCGCTGCTTCATGCCGCCCGAGAACTGGAACGGGTACTGGTTCGCGCGCTCCTCGGGGTGCGTGAGCCCTGACATCGTGAGCAGCTCGACCGCCTTGCTCGTCGCGGACTTGCGGTCGGCGAGGTGGTGGATGAGCAGGGGCTCGGCCACCTGAATGCCCACCTTGCGTACGGGGTTGAGCGAGCCGGCGGGGTCCTGCGGAATGAAGCCGATGTCTTTGCCGCGCACCTCGCGCCACTGTGATTCGTTGAGGCGCAGCATGTCGCGGCCGTCGAAGCGCACCGAGCCGCCCTGAATCTTCGCGTTCGGCGAGAGCAGGCCCTGAATCGCGTTCACGACGGTGCTCTTGCCTGAGCCCGACTCACCCACGATCGAGAGAATCTCACCCGGCGCGAGGTCGAGTCTGACGCCCTGCACCGCATCCACGAGCTGGTCGCCGACCTGGAACGCGACGCGCAAGGCGGTTGAGCTGCGGGTGCAGCAGTCCGATGTGGACCGTGCCGCGCTCGATCTCGTCGAGCTGGTCAGCGGTGATGCGCTCGGTGAGGTTGAGGCGCACCCCCGGCAGGTGCTTATTCACGAGCTTGACGATGGCGGGCAGGATGCTCCGTCCGGACATCGCGGTATAGGCGATCGACAGGCTGCCCTCGGCGCCGAGCCCCACCGCCTTCGTGTCGGCGGCGGCCCGGTCGGCGAGGTCGAGGAGTTGGCGGGCGTGCGGCAGCAGCACCCGACCGGCCTCGGTGAGCACGACGCGACGGCTCGTGCGTACGAACAACTGGGTGTCGAGCTCGCGCTCGAGCTGCTGAATCTGTCGGCTCAGCGGCGGCTGCGTCATTTGCAGCCGCGCGGCCGCCTCACCGAAGTGCAACTCTTCGGCCACGGCGACCGCGCCGTGTCCCAGTGCACCGACGAAAGGCAATGACGCCGTGGAACAGATCCGCCGTTTTCGACGCGATGACCAGCAAGCTACCAGGGCGACCCCGGGCAGCATCTCCGAGATCGTGATCACGCCAGTGGCGTTCCACGACGCGCCGCTGCTCAATTCGGTCGGCGTGCACGAGCCCTTCGCGCTGCGCGCCATCATCGAGGTCACCGCCGCTGACGGCACCGTCGGCCTCGGCGAGACCTACGGCGATGCCCAGCACATCCAGCGGCTCGCCCTCGCGGCCGAGGTGCTGCTCGGCGTCGAGGTCACCGAGACGAACGAGCTACGCCGTCGCGTCATCGAGGCACTCGAGAACGACACTATCGAGGGCGGCCACGGCATGTCGGGCATGGTCACCGGCACCACCGCCTCCGACCGCGTGCTCTCGCCGTTCGAGGTCGCCTCGCTCGACATCCGCGCCCGCCAGCTTGGCGTCTCGGTGTCGGAGCTGCTCGGCGGCCGCGTGCGTGAGCGCGTCGAGCTCAGCGGCTACCTGTTCTACAAGTGGGGCGGCCACCTCACCGAGCAGAACGAGCCCGGCGAGGACGACGCGTGGGGCCCCGCGCTCGACCCGGCCGGCATCGTCGAGCAGGCCCGCACCATGATCGACCGCTACGGCTTCACCGCGCTCAAGCTCAAGGGCGGGGTCTTCCCGCCCGAGGAGGAGGTCGCCGCGATCCTCGCCCTGCGCGAGGCGTTCCCCGACGTGCTGCTGCGCATCGACCCGAACGGCGCCTGGAGCGTCGAGAGCTCGGTCAAGGTCGCCGAGGCGCTCGAAGGCGTCATCGAATACCTCGAGGACCCGACCGTCGGACTCGACGGCCTCGCCGCCGTCAAGCAGCGCACGAGCATCCCGCTCGCAACGAACATGTACGTCGTCTCGTTCGACCACATCCGCCCGGCCATCGAGCAGAACTCGGTCGACATCGTGCTGAGCGACCACCACTTCTGGGGCGGCTTCAAGCGTTCGCAGCTGCTCGCCGGCATCTGCGAAACGGTCAACTGGGGCCTGTCGATGCACTCGAACTCGCACCTCGGCATCAGCTTCGCCGCGATGATTCACCTCGCGGCCGCGACGCCGAACCTCAGCTTCGCCTGCGACACCCACTGGCCGTGGAAGCGTGCCGACGAAGACATCATCGTCGGCGACGTGTTCACCATCGAGGGCGGCTCGGTCAACGTGCCCGAGGGCCCCGGGCTCGGTGTCGAGCTCGACCGCGACCGCCTCGTGGCGCTGCACCAGCAGTATCTCGACGCGGGCCAGACGCAGCGCGACGACACGACGTACATGCACCGCATCCGCCCCGACTTCTCGCCCGAGGTTCCGAAGTGGTAACTCCGCTGCGCATCGTCGTCAGTGACCCAATCATCGCGCCCTTTCGCGCGCAGCTCGAGGCCACGGCCGAGCCTCACGAGTGGGTCTACGCGACCTCGGGCGACGCCGACGAGCTGAACCGAGTGGCGGCCGAGGCCGACGTGCTCGTGCTCTCGAAGCTGGCCGAGCCGGCCGACTTGCGCGAGTCGCGCATCCGCCTCGCGCACGTGACCGGCGCGGGCACCGATCGCGTCGACGCCGCGCTGCTGCCCGCCGACGTCTCGATCTGCGACACCGGTCACCACGGCCGCTCGATCGCCGAGCACGTCATTATGCAGCTGCTCATGCTGCGCCGGCGAGCGCTGACGACGGATGCGCAGCTGCGGTCGGGGAAGTGGCACACGGTCGCGAGCGACCCGGCCACGCCGTACCACCGGCTTGCGTTCGGCGACACGCTCGGCGTCGTCGGCACCGGCGAGATCGGCCAGGAGGTCGCGGCGCTCGCGGCAGGGCTCGGGATGCGCACGATCGGCGTTCGCCGCAACGCTTCGGCCGGCGTGCCCGCGGGCTCGTCGTTCGAGCGCGTCTACGGCTTTGATGAGCTCGAGGCGTTCCTTGGCGAGTGCGACGTGGTCGTCGTGTGCGCGCCGCTGAACGACGAGACGCGCGGCATGATTTCGCGGCCGCAGCTCGCCGCGATGAATTCGACTGCGCACCTGCTCAACGTCGCCCGCGGCAGCGTGCTCGACGAGGATGCGGTGGCCGAGGCGGTCGCCGACGGCACGATCGCGGGCGTCGGCCTCGACGTGTGGTGGGGCGGCAACGACGGACTCCGCGCCCCCGAGTCGGTCGCGCGCTTCGCGAGCCTCCCGAACACCGTGGTCAGCCCCCACCACTCCGGCCACGCCGAGCAGGTATTCATCGCCCGCGCCCGCGACATCGCCCACAACATCGACCTCCTCGCCGCGGGCTTGCCCCTCGAGCGCCAGGTTCGGTAGGGGCGGGGTTGGCGCCTGATTCCGGGCTAATTCGCCATTCGTCCGGATGCCCGGGGCTGGGCAAGGCCTCACGGCACCGGCCGCAGCCGCACCACCGAGAGCTTGGGCCGTTATTGCGGCCCTCCCAGCCACACGCGAATGTGCCACGGGTGTGTACTTTGCGCCCCCGGTAGTCGCCCGCGGCCCAAGCAACTACGCCCCGGTCACCCGAGACCCGGCGGGCGCGGCCGCCGATCCCTGCACCGGCACGAGGCGCTGCAGCTGTGTGACGTGCCGCGGCTCGAGCTCGTCGATGGTTGAGACGCCGAGCAGCGCCATCGCGCGACGAATCTGCGAGCCGAGGATCTCGATCATGCGGTCGACGCCCTCGCGGCCACCAGCCATCAGGCCGTAGAGGTACGCGCGGCCGACGAGCGTGAACTTCGCGCCGAGCGCCATCGAGGCGACAATGTCGGCGCCGTGCATGATGCCGGTGTCGAGCATGATGTTCGCGTCGCTCCCGACCTCGCGCACGACCTCGGGGAGCAGACGGAACGGCACGGGCGCGCGGTCGAGCTGGCGGCCGCCGTGGTTCGAGAGCACGATGCCGTCGACCCCTTTGTCGATGAGCCGCACGGCGTCGGGCACGGTCTGCACGCCCTTCACGATGAGCTTGCCTGGCCACATGTCGCGGATGATCGAGAGGTCGTCGTCAGAGATGGTGGGGTCCATCGCCGAGCTGAGCAGCTCACCCACGGTGCCGCCGGTCGATGAGAGCGAGGCGAACTCGAGCTTCGGCGTCGTGAGGAAGTCCCACCACCACCAGGGCCGCGGGATCGCGTCGACGATTGTCTTCACCGAGAGCTGCGGCGGAATCGAGAAGCCGTTGCGGGTGTCGCGCATGCGGTTGCCGCCGATCGGCGCGTCGACGGTGAACATGAGCGTGTCGAAGCCGGCCTTTGCGGCGCGCTCGACGAGGCCGTACGAGATCTCGCGGTCGCGCATGACGTAGAGCTGGAACCAGTTGCGCCCGTTCGGGTTGACCCGTTGCACTTCTTCAATCGAGGTCGTGCCGAGGGTCGAAAGCGAGAACGGGATGCCCGCCGCCGCGGCAGCGCCGGCGCCAGCGGTCTCGCCCTCGGTCTGCATGAGCCGGGTGAAGCCGGTCGGGGCGATGCCGAAGGGGAGGGCACTCGTGCCGCCGAGGATGTTGATGGTCGTATCGACGTGCTCGGCCGGGCGAAGGATGTCGGGGTTGAACTCGATGTCGCGGAACGCCTGGCGGGCGCGGCGCATCGAGAGTTCTTCGTCGGCGGCACCGTCGGTGTAGTCGAAGGCGGCCGCGGGGGTGCGGCGCTTCGCGATCTTCCGAAGGTCGGCGACGGTGAGGGCCGCCTCGAGGCGGCGGCGCTTGAGGTTGAAATCGGGCTTCTTGAACTGCATGTACTCGAAGATGTCCGAGGGGTTCGGCAGCTGACGTTGCACCATGGTGGAGACCTTTTCGTTTTCGACGATGTTGGGACTACGCCTCGGGCACGGCTGCCGGAGTGATAGCGGTTTCGACGTGCGCAACGCGCTTGATGAAGAACGACGCGATCACCGAGATACTGGCGCAGATCGCGACGTAGACCGCGATGGGCCACCACTCGCCTCCGCTGATCTCGAGCAGCCAGGCAGCGATGATCGGGGCGGTGCCGCCGAAGATCGCGGCACCAAGCTGGTAGCCGAGGGTCGCGCCGGTGTAGCGCAGCTCGGGCGCGAAGTTCTCGGCGATGAGCGTGCCGAGAATCGCGTTCACGCTGCCCCACAGCAGGCCGAAGGCGATGATTGTCGTGACGAACAGCGCCCAGGTCTCGCCGGTGTTGAGCACAAGGTAGTAGGGAACGATGAGCACGATCGTCGCGATCGCCGACCAACGGTAGAGCAGGGCGCGGGAGACGCGGTCAGAGATCGCGCCGAAGATCGGCATCCAGATGGTCGCGACGAGCGAGGCCGCGCCGACCGCGAGTAGCACAACGTTTTCGCGGGCGCCGAGCACGTTCGTTGCGTAGGCGACGACGTAGGTGCCGAAGATGTAGAACGGGCCGGTCTCGGCAGCCTTCGCGCCGATCGACACGAGCACGGCGCCCCAGTGCTTCGTCACGACGTCCTTGATCGGCAGCTTGAGGCGGGCACCGGTCTCACGAATGCGGCGGAACTCGGGGGTCTCGTCGAGGCCGTTGCGAATCCAGAGGCCGACGAACACGAGAATGATGCTCGCGACGAAGGGCACGCGCCAGCCCCACGTGAGGAACTGGCCGTCGGGCAGCTGCGTGAGCAGGGCGATCACGATCGAGGCGAGCAGCATGCCGAGGCTAATTCCCATCTGCGGCACGGCGCCGTAGAGTCCGCGCCGGTGCTTCGGGGCGTACTCGTAGGCGAGCAGCAGCGCGCCGCCCCACTCGCCGCCGATGCCGAGCCCCTGCAGGATGCGGAAGCAGACGAGGAGGATCGGCGCGGCGACGCCGATCGCCGCGAAGTCGGGCAGTAGTCCGATCGCGACGGTGCCGCCGCCCATGAGCGTGAGCGTGATGAACAGCGTCTTCTTGCGGCCGATGCGGTCGCCGATGTGCGAGAAGATGATGCCGCCGAGTGGGCGGAAGAAGAACGTGAGCGAGAACGACGCGAACGCGAGGATCGTTGAGACGAACTCGTCGTCGCTCGGGAAGTAGAGCTTGTTGAAGACGAGCGCGGCGACCGTGCCGTAGACGAGGAAGTCGAACCACTCGATGACGCTGCCGCTGAGGCTGCCGAGGAGCACGCGCAGGTTGAGTTTCTCTGTGGTGTCGGGTGTAGGGGTAGGTGTTCCCGGTGCGTTCATGAATCTCTCCCTTGAGATTTTTGCTACTGAGATTTCCGCTGCCAGTGCGGATGCGGGTAGGCCACACGTGTGGTATGACCTTGTGGTCTGACCACACGAGTGTAGGCACTCGCTGTTCAACGCGTCAACAAAAAATGTTCAAAACGCACAGGGGAGACCCCCGGGCGCGGTCGCCCGGCCTAAGAAGGTGCGGCTGGGAACTACTCGGCGCCGGTGGCGGGAGCGCCGAGGCTGCCTGCGCCTTCGCCGGCCGTCGACGTTTCGAAGTAGTACCCGCGAATGTGGGCCTGGATACGCTCTGCCGCGGCCTCGCGGTCGCCCTCGCGGAGCGCGGTGAAGATGTCCCGGTGCTCGCGCCGCAGCCTGTGCGAGGTCGTCGCCCACTCGGGAATCGCGTGGGCGAGCGCGAGCGTGTGATCGGCGATCGACAGCCGCAGTGCATCCATGAGCGTGCTGATGAGCGGGTTGTCCGCGGCGCGCGAGAGCACGACGTGGAACTCGGCGTCGAGCGGAAGGAAATCCTCGACGGGGAGCAACTCGTCGTCCATGAGGTCGAGCAGTCGCTCGGCACTCTCCCAATCGCCGAGGGCGGGGTCGGAGTGTTCGGCCGCCCACGTCTCGAGCAGCAGCCGCATCTCAAAGATGTGGTGGTGATCGACCTGCCGTGTCGCGAGCTGCAGGTTGAGCGCGAGCGTGAGCGCCTGTTCGGGTGCCGCCGTGATGATCGTGCCTGAGCGGGGGCCCGAGCCGGTCGAGGTGCGGATCGTGCCGAGCGACTCGAGCACGCGCATCGTCTCGCGCACCGAGCCGCGCGAAATGCCGAGCGTCTCGGCGAGCGTGCGCTCACTCGGCAGGTGGTCGCCGACGTGCAGACGGCCGCTCGCGAGTTCGTCGGTGACCCACGCCATAACCACTTCGTGTGCCTTCATTCGCACAATTGTTGCATTCGCCGCCCGGGTGCCACGGCCTCGACGTCGTCAACGACACGACGCTGAAGATCACGACCGAAGAGCCCGACCCAATTCTGCCGCTGAAGCTCTCATTCATCGAGATCGTCTCGCCCGCCACCTCCGACACCGAGAAGGTGCGCGAGCCCGCCGGCACCGGCCCCTACGAGATTGCCAACTGGAGCTCGGGCAACAACATTCGCCTCACCCAGTTTGCCGATTACTGGGGCGACAAGCCCGAGTTCCCCAACGTCGAGTATGTGTGGCGTGGCGAGGCGACCGTGCGCGCGGCCATGATCACGAACGGCGAGGCCGACATTGCGACCGGCCTAAGTCAGGACGACGGCATCGGCGACTACGGTGTCCCGTACCCGAACAACGAGACTGTCGCCGTGCGCTTCCAGGGCAACGTCGCGCCGCTCGACGACATCCGCATCCGCCAGGCGATCAACTACGCGATCGACAAACAGGGCATCGTCGACGCGCTCTACCCGAACGGCGACCAGGTGGCGGCGCAGATCATCCCCGAGGGCGTGGTTGGCCACAACCCCGACCTCGAGCCCTGGCCTTTCGACCCCGAAAAGGCCAGCCAGCTCGTCGAGGAGGCCCGCGCCGATGGCGTGCCGGTTGACACCGAGATCCAGCTCGTCGTGCGCACCGCCCAGTTCCCGAAGATTCAGGAAATGGCCGAAATTCTGCAGGGTGAGTTCGCCGAGATCGGCCTCAACGTGAACCTGCAGATGCTCGAGACCGCGCAGCACCTCGAGTATCAGACCGCGCCGTTCGTCACGAACCAGGGGCCCATCATGCTGCTGATCCAGCACGGAAACCAGGCTGGTGACGCCCAGTTCTCGGTCGACCAGTACTTCCTCTCCGACGGCCCGCAGAGCGAGTTCGGCACCGACGAGTTCGACGCGATGATGGATGCTGCCCGCCCACTCTCCGGCGACGAGCGCGAGGCCGCGTACGAAGAAATCATGAACTACGAGGTCGAATCGATCGTGCAGATGGCGTTCATCTCCCACCAGCCCGGCATGCTCGGTATCTCCGACCGCATCAATTACACCCCGAACTCGGCATCAGGCGACGAGTTGCGGATCTCCACGGTGACCTCGGCGTAGCGCCGGCACCGTACCCGACTCAACGCAACGGTTCAGAGAGGAACTCACGTACTGAATTACCTAGGGAAGCGCATCCTCCAAAGCGCGATCCCGCTGATCGTCGTCGTCATCGGCGTCTTCTTCCTCGCTCGCCTCACGGGTGATCCGTCGTCGCTCTACCTCCCGCTGAGCGCGACCGAGGAGATGAAGGCCGACTTCGCGGCCCGCAACGGCCTCGACCTGCCCGTCGCGACGCTGATGATGCGCCCCGTTGGCGTGCTCGTCACCGCCGTCGCGATCTTCGTGCTGAACATCGTCATCGACCTGCTCTACGCGGCGCTCGACCCGCGGGTTCGCCCCACCGGTCGCAGCGCGAAGCAGCAGGGAAAGAAGGACGGCGAGCCGGCCACGACTGGTGTGCGCACCGTCAAGCCCGGCGCCATCAAGGCGACCGTGGCCACCGCATCCGCCGACTCGGCCTCGAGCACCGGCACCACCACATCCACTCAGGTACCCGGAACCCAGGGGGCAGTCGCATGACCGACACCCGGCCCAAGTACACCCCGGCGGTCGACGCCGGCGGCACGGAAGCGATTCTCACGACGAAGGCCGACCGCCGCCAGCTGAAGCGCGATGGCGGCAAACCGAGTCTGTTCACGCTGCTGCTGCGCGACAAGTTCGCGACCACGGCCGCGATCGTGCTCATCCTCATCATCCTCACCTCGCTCGTCGCGCCGCTGCTCGTGAGCGACCTCGCGCAGCGACCCGACCTGCCCAACCGAAACCTGCCGCCGTTCAGCGTCGGCGAGGGGTGGCAGTTCATCCTCGGCTCCGACGCGATCGGGCGCAGCATGCTCGCCCGCATGATGATCGCGGGTGGCACGAGCCTCGGCGTCTCGCTGGCCGCGGTCGTCGTCGCCGGCATCATCGGTACGGCCTGGGGCATCTGGGCCGGCTACCACCGCGGATGGCGCGAGAGCGTGTCGATGCGCGTCGGTGACATCATCATGTCGTTCCCGTCGCTGTTGCTCGCCTTCGTCATCCTCTACATCTTCGCCCCGAGCGCCGCGAACATCGTGCTCGTGCTTGCCCTGACCCGCATCCCGATCTACCTGCGTACCGCGCGGGCCGAGACCGCCGAGCTGCGCACGCGCATGTTCGTGGATGCGGCGCGCAACTTCGGCGCGAGCCCCGTGACGATCATGGGTCGCCACATCTTCCCGAACGTGCTGCCGACGATCGTTTCGCTCGCGACGCTCGAGTTCTGCTATGTGATGCTCGCCGAGTCGTCGCTGAGCTTCCTCGGCATCGGTATTCAGCCGCCGGACCTCAGCTGGGATCTCATGGTGTCGCAGGGTCGCGAGTACCTGCAGATCGCCTGGTGGCAGTCGGTGCTGCCGGGCCTCGCGATCGTCATTACGACGGTGTGCGCGAACGTGCTCGCCGCATGGCTTCGCATCGCGACCGACCCGGGCCAGCGCTGGCGCCTCGCCAACGAGAAGTAGGCGCACGCAAAGCGTCCCCGGTTGGGTGGCATTGAGGGGAATCGCCCTGGACGCCACCCAACCGGGATCTTTGCTCTCTAGCCGCGGGGGTCTTCGGAGCGACCGTTCTTTCTGAAGGTCTCGTAGAGCATCGCGGGGATTGCCCGGGCGAGCTCCGCGAAGATCTCCGAGTCGCCCAGGACGTCGTCGATGATCTGCGGGGTTTCGCTGCGGGCGCGCATCATCGCCCGCGCGAAGGCCCGGGGTAGCGCTGGCGACTCCTCGAACTGATGCGAGGTGTTGTGTTGCGCCTGTTCGGCGAGCTCCTCGTCGCGGGAGAGGCGCATGAGCACGTTGTTGAACGTGTAGTCGACAGCGCCGGGCGGGTGTTTGCCGCCGTAGCGCTCGTTGAGCTTGTCGATGATCTTCTGCAGCTCGTCGCGATGCTTCTCGTGCACCGCACCCGAGCCAATCGCGGTGATCGGGTCGAGGCCCGGGCCCTGCTCGAGCGTGAGCTTGACGGTCTCGCCCTTCGAGATGCGGTAGCTGCGCAGCTCGACCTGCGAAATGTCGATCGGCTCCTCGATCGTCGCCGTCCGCAACTGCGGCAGGATGCGCCGGAAGAAATAGTGCCGCCGAGGCAAGCCGGTGTCCTCGAGGTTGCGCGCCTGCGAGATGAAGTCGTAGAACTTCACGAACGCCTGCGCGTCGCGCTTGAACAGCAGCAGCTCCTCCTGCGCGGCCTCGTCGCGGCTCATCACGGCCTCGAACCACCGGTGCTGGAAGCGGTCGACGGCGGGCCGGGTCGCTGCGCTAATCTTGCTGTTCGCGTTCGCGCCACCAACGAGCGCGGCGTCGAAGGCCCGCTCGACCTCCTCCATCGTGTAGATGCCGGCCACGTCGAGCTTGCCGACGAGGTCGTAGATGAGGTTCGGGTCGGTCGTCGCCGTCAGCGATGCCTTGCGGTAGTACGGCAGGAATGCGGCGAGGATCTCCTCGGGCTCGTTGACGAAGTCGAGCACGTACGTCTTGTCTTTGCCCGGGTACATGCGGTTGAGGCGCGAGAGCGTCTGCACGGCCTGCACGCCGCCGAGCTTCTTGTCGACGTACATGCTCACGAGCCGCGGCTGGTCGAAGCCGGTCTGGAACTTCTCGGCCACGATCATCACGTTGTACGTCGACGGCTTGAACGCCTCGGCGAGGTCGGCCGTGCGCACGCCCTCGTTCATCTTCGCCTCGGTGAGGTCCGTGCCCACGTCCTCCGGGTCGTCGACCGTGCCCGAGAACGCGACGAGGGCCTGCACGCCCTGGATGTGCGCGTCGACCAGGTACTGGTCGAGGTACTTCTTCCACCGCACGGCCTCTTTACGGGAGCCGGTGACGACCATGGCCTTCGCCTTGCCGTCGAGCAGCGGTGCGACAAAGCTGCGGAAGTGGTCGACGACGATCTTCGCCTTCTGGCTGATGTTCGTCGGGTGGAGGCGCACGTACTGCACGAGCGCTTTCGCCGCGGTCGATTCGTCGATGGGCTCGCTGCCGTCGTAGTCGGCACCCGGATGCTGCAGCTCCCACGCGACCTTGTAGGGCGTGTAGTTCTCGAGCACGTCGAGGATGAACCCCTCCTCGATCGCCTGCTGCATCGAGTAGAGGTCGAACGGCTCGGGCAGCGTGCCGCCCTCGGGCACCCGCCCGAACAGCTCGAGCGTCTTCTGCTTCGGCGTCGCCGTGAACGCGAAGTACGAGATGTTCGAGGCGCCGGCGGTGACCGCCATCGCCCACTGCAGGTACGCCTCCGAGTCGATCGGCGCACCCTCGGCCACGGCGGCGCGCTCGTCGGGCGAGAGCACCTTGGTGAGCGCGCCCGCGGTCGAGCCGGTCTGCGACGAGTGCGCCTCGTCGGCGATCACCGCGAAGCGGCGGCCGCGCAGCTCGGGCAGCTGCTGGATCGTGTCGATGAGCGCCTCGAACGTTTGGATCGTCACGATCACGATGTGTTTGCCAGCCACGAGCGCCTGGGCGAGCACCTTCGACTTCGAGTCGCCCGAGTCGCGCGTGATCGACTGCACGACGCCGGCCTGCTTCTCGAACTGCGCGATTGCGTCCTGCAACTGCTTGTCGAGCACGGTGCGGTCGGTGACCACGACGACGGTGTCGAAGATGCGCTCGTTGTCGGCGTCGTGCAGCTGCGAGAGTTGGTGCGCGAGCCACGAGATCGAGTTCGTCTTACCAGAGCCCGCCGAGTGCTGAATGAGGTAGCGGTGCCCGGCGCCCTCGGCGCGGGCCGCGGCCACGAGACGGGTGACCGCGCGCCACTGGTGGAAGCGGGGGAAGAGGATCTTCTCGGTGCGCGTCTTCTTGCCCGTGTCGGGGTCGGTGTCGACGTCGATCTGCGTATGTACGAACGAGCCGAACAGCTGCAGCCAGGTGTCGCGCTGCAGAATCTCCTGCCAGAAATAGGCGGTGGCCGAGCCGTGCGGGTTCGGCGGGTTGCCCGCGCCCTCGTTGTCACCCTGGTCGAATGGAAGGAAACGGGTCTTCGCGCCCGCGAGCTTCGTCGTCATCTTCACCGCGCTGTTCGAGACGGCGAAGTGCACGAGCGAGCGCCGGCCATGGCCGAACAGCGGCTCGCCCGCGGGGTTGCGGTCGAACTGGTACTGCGTCATAGCGTTGCCAACCGACTGCGTGAAGTCGGTCTTCAGCTCGATCGTCGCGACCGGCAGCCCGTTGATGAAGAGGACGAGGTCGAGCGCACGATTCGGGTGCCGGGAGGAGTAGTGCACCTGCCGCATTACGCGCAGCCGCACGGCCTCGTAGCGCGCTTGCGTTGCGGGGTTGATCGAGGTCGCGGGGCGGAACTGCGCCATGTCGACCTTGATCGACCCGCCGCGCATCGGCACGTACGCGAACCCCTCGCGCAGGATGCGCAGCGTGCCGCCGTTCTTGAACGGATCGTTGTCGAGGCGCTTCGTGAGGTTGCGCAGCAGGTCGGCCTTGGCCGCGGCCTGCTGCGCCGGGCTGTCGGATGCGCGGATCACCTTCGCGTGCGTCTCGGGCTGGGATTCCGCCAGCCACGCGAAGACGTCGTCGGGGAACAGCGCGAGCTCGCGGTCGTAGCCCTCGTCGGTGGGGGAGTAGAGCCACTCGTTTGCCGCGAGATGCTCAGCGATCTCGGTCTCGAGCACCGACTCCCGATGCGCCCCGTGCGTGCTCATACCGAAACAGCCTCCTTGCTCACATCGATCTTGCCAGTCACGGCCGCCGAGATCAGCGCGGCGCGACGCTCCCGCGCGAGCTCGATTGCGCTTTCTGCGGCGGAAATTGAAGTCTCGATTCGATGAAATACCATCGAGGATTCTGCGAGGATCCGGCTCTCTACGTCGCTGCCAGGCGCCGGAATTCGGACGTCGAGCACGACTGAAGTGTTCAATCGTTGACGAGTGGTGCCCCGCGCTAGCAAAGTGA
The DNA here is from genome assembly GCF_030011715.1 of Gulosibacter sediminis. Taxonomy (NCBI): domain Bacteria; kingdom Bacillati; phylum Actinomycetota; class Actinomycetes; order Micrococcales; family Microbacteriaceae; genus Gulosibacter; species Gulosibacter sediminis. The sequence continues at coordinate 33,323 of NZ_JASCYH010000006.1, forward strand.
ATTGACCCCTCACCTTGGGTGAGGACATCGACCAAGCTAAGAACTCAGAGCTGATGGCGCTCGAAGGCCTGACTCGATAACAGTCAGCTTTCACAATGGCTGGTCCGATCTCGGGGAGAACGCAAGCGCGGCCCAGCGGCATGCGATCGTCACCCAGGCCAGCGACTATCACGTCGCCTGGCGAGGCGGCATGTGCGCTGAGTGAACTCGCGTAGTCATCGGGGATGAAGGCCTTATCCATGTCTTTGAACTCGTTGATGCCTATGTTTCCTAGTCGGATGACTCGAGTCCCAGAGGCAGAATAGTGAGCTGAAGTGAGCGAGGATCCAAAAGGGCCGTCCACGATTGAAGCAACTAAGCGTCGCAGCAGGATTGGCTCACTGTGTTCGAGTGCAACGTCGTATAGCTCATTCCAAATTGAATCTCTTCGTTCCTCGAGGAGCGCGATGAGTTCCTCGTTCTTCGCGATGAACGCGTCGATCTGCGCCGTCTCCCGGTCCAGGTAGTCCGCGATCGCCTCCTGTTCCTGAGCGCTAGGGAGCCACACCTTCACATTTCGGACTTCGCTCCAGTCGGCGCGGGGCATCTTTGCTCCGCTAACAGAGGCGATGACGGGTCCGAGAAATGGATCGGACAAAACGAGGTATGCGAGATACCTACTAGTTGTCATGGCTTCTCGAGGTCGGTAGACGTGAAAGTCACCAACTGCTTCGCCCTGTCTGTCTGCGAGCCATGCTTTGGCAAGATTCGGGCGCAACTTTCCGAAGAGTACGTCGCCGGGTTGAAAGGCGATTCCGTCGCCGTCGTACTCGACGTTCAAATCGAAGTTGAGCCGTCCGGTTTCCTTGGTTATTGCTTCGAGGCCGATGCGGAAGTCACCATGCTGAGGCGATCGTTCGGTGACTAGTTCGACGGCCCTGCCGAACGGAATGTCGCTCACCGCTCGACCTCCGCGAGCATGGTGCGGAGCTGGTCCATGACCTCGTTGAGGTCGCGGTCGATCTCCTCGAGCGGGCGCGGCGGTACGTACTTGTAGAAGTGGCGGGTGAAGGGAATCTCCGCGCCCTCCTTGGTCTTGGAATGGTCGACCCAGGCGTCGGCCACGAAGGGGAGCACCTCGCGGGCCACGTACTCGTCGACATCCTCGTTCCACGGCACGTTCTCGGTGTCGCGCAGCGAGGTATCGGGCTCGGGCTTGCCCTTCGCATCGGTGCAGACCTCGGCGGTGTCGTTGTGCTCGCCGAGCGCCGTCGTGATTGCCTTTAGCAGCGGTGCCGGCAACAGCATCCGGCCCTTGACTGCTTGCTTGAGCGCCTGCTGGAACTCGCCACGGTTCTTCCAGACCTGCTCCGCCCCCAGGGCGACGAGCGCGTCGCGCAGTATCTGCGCATCCGCCTCGTTCAGCTTCTTGACGGGGCGCGTCTCGAACACCGCGTCGATGCGCTCGGGCGTGGCCTGCCAGTTGAGCTTGAGCGGCCGCTCGACCGTGATCGTGCGGTAGAGGAAGTCGTCGTTGCTGAAGATCTTCGAGTGCTCGGTCTCCTCGAACTCGGCGTAGAGCTGCACGATTCGCGCGATGTCGCCGCGCGAGAGCTCGTTGCGCTTCGAGCCGAGGCCCTTACGCAGCTTCACGAAGAACTCGCGCCCGTCGATGAGCTGCACCTTGCCCTTGCGCTCCTCGTCCTTGCGGTTGCTGAGTACCCAGATGTACGTCGAGATTCCGGTGTTGTAGAACATGTCTTTCGGCAGGCCGACGATGGCCTCGACGAGGTCGTTATCAAGCAGCCACTTGCGAATATTCGACTCGCCGCCGCCCGCGCCGCCCGAGAACAGCGGCGAGCCGTTGAGCACGATGCCGACGCGCGAGCCGCCGTCTTCGGTGCGGCGCATCTTGCTGACGAGGTGGAGCAGGAAGAGCATGGCGCCGTCGCTCACCGCGGGCGTGCCCGGGCCGAAGCGGCCGGCGAAGCCGAGGCGCGCGTGCTCGTCGTCGATGAATTCGCGCTGGTCCTTCCAGTCGACGCCGAAGGGCGGGTTCGAGAGGCCATAGTCGAACTTCTTGTCTTCGAACTGGTCTTCGGTGAGGGTGTCGCCGAGGCGAATGTTGTCGACGTCCTGGCCCTTGATCACCATGTCGGCCTTGCAGATGGCGTAGGAGTAGTCGTTGTAGTCCTGGCCGTAGAGGCTCAGCTGAATGCCCGGGTTCGCGCGGCGCAGGTACTCGTCGGCCACCGAGAGCATGCCGCCCGTGCCCGCCGTCGGGTCGTAGATCGAGCGCACGACGCCCGAGCGCGAGAGCGCGTCGTCGTCGAGCGCGAACAGCAGCTCGACCATGAGCGAGATCACCTCGCGCGGGGTGTAGTGGTCGCCCGCCGTCTCGTTCGACTTCTCGTTGGCCCAGCGGATCAGCTCCTCGAAGATGAGGCCCATGTCGATATTGCTGACGCGGTCGGGGTGGAAGTCAGCGTGCGCGAACTTCTCGGTCACCGCGAAGAGCTTGTTTTTCTCGGCGAGCTTGTTCAGCGTCGTTTCGAATTCGAAGCGGTCGAAGATATCGCGCACGTTGGTGGAGAACCCGGCGATATACGCGGCGATGTTTTGGCGCAGGTCGTTCGGGTCGGCGATGAGCTTTGCCATGTCGAACGGGCTCGAGTTGTAGAACTCCTGGCCCGACGCCTTCGTGAGCTCCATGTGGCGCAGAATCTCGGGCACGTCGCCGAGGCTGTCGGCGAGCGCGAGCACGTCCGGTTTCGTCGCCGCGAGCACCGCATCCAGGCGCCTCAGCACAGTGAACGGCAGCACGACCTGGCCGTATTCGGCCGGCTTGAACGGGCCACGCAGCGACTCGGCAATACTCCAAATGAAATTCACGTGATTGACCACAGGCGAACGCGTTCCTTCTTCACAACTGGCGGCGCGGGAGGTGCCGATGTTTCTATCTTGCCGCACGCCAGCGACACGAAATTTCGGTTCGCGCGTTGTTTAGGACGCGAGTCGGAGCGGCGTCGCGAGGTCGCCGCGCGCATCCGCCTCGACCTCGACGGCGTCGGCGCCGAGCCAGCGCGCGAGCTCGCGGAGCTCTGCGGCGAGGTTCGCGACCACGACGTCCTCGTGCGGCCAGGTCTTCGCGGCCTGCGCATCCGGGGTTTCGGCGAACGCCGAGCGCACGAGCAGCACGCCGCGGGCGCGGTCGTGCTTGAGGTCGACGCGGGCGACGAGGTGTTCGCCGAGCAGGAACGGCAGCACGTAGTAGCCGTGCACGCGCTTCGCCGCGGGTGTGTAGATCTCGATGCGATAGTGCATCCCAAACAGCTCGAGCAGACGCCGGCGCTCAAACACGAGCGGGTCGAACGGCACGAGCAGCGCCCGCGCGTCGGTGCGGCGGGGGATGCGCGCGCCGGCCGCGAGCCAAACCTCGCGATCCCAGCCGCGCACGGTCACGGGCTCGAGCTCGCCGAGTTCGACGAGCTCGGCGATGGCCTGCTTCGTGCTCGCGGTCTCGAGACGGAAGTAGTCGGCGAGGCAGCGGAGCGAGCCCACGCCATGCGCCTGGGCCGAGATACGTACGAGCTCGCGCACCGCATCCGCACGCTCGGGCTTGTCTTGCGCCGCGATGGCCGGCGGCAGCACGCGCTCGGTGAGGTCGTAGACGCGCTCGAACTGTGCGTTGCGGCGGGTCGAAGTGACGACACCCTCGTCAAAGAGGATCTCGAGGGCGACCTTCGCGCCGCTCCATGACCAGCCCCAGCCGTCGCGCGGCCGTTCGGCGTGCGCCTCGTCGACGTAGCGCTCGAGTTCGCGGTTGGTGATCGGGCCGTGCTCGGCGACGATGCCGCGCACGAGCTCCATGATGCCCGGATGCTTCGCCTCGACGTTCGCGGCGTTCATGCTGCCCCAGTTGCGGCGCTTCCAGGTGAGTAGCGGATAGGTCGCGGTCGGCACGTAGGTCGCTTCGTGCGCCCAGGTTTCCATGAGGCGATGCGGCGCCTTGCCCGTGGCTCGGTCGACGAGCGCTGTGTCGTACGGGCCGAGGCGCGAGTAGAGGGGGAGGAGGTGTGCGCGGGTGAGCACGTTGACCGAGTCGATCTGCAGCAGGCCGATGCGGTCGAGCACGCCGGTGAGCTGCCGCATCGTCACGGTGTCGGGGCGCGGGCGATCGAGCCCCTGCGCGGCGATGGCGACGCGGCGCGCCTGGGCGAGAGTCAGGGTGCGGGTCACTTCGCTGACGCTAGTCACCCAGCCTGGGCGCGTCAACGCGCCGCCCGCTCGGCGTGCGCCTTTGCCCGCCGAGTGTCCCCAAGATCCCACTTTTTCGCCGAAAACTGGGATATCGGGGACCCTCTGTGGCGTGACGTCTGCGTGGTGGCGGGAATCGGGTGGGTGTCGCTGCTGGGAGGGCACCCTCGCCGCAAAGTGAGTTCAATTTTCGGTTTCTCGCTCGATATCTCGTAACTTCGACTCACTTTGTCGTGACCATGACGGGATGCGCGGGCGTGGCCGGATGCGCGGGCTCGGCCAGGCGCGTGACCGCGCCAGCGCGCGCGTCCCCGACCTCACGTATCCCGTCCTTGCTTCCCGACCATGGCCCATACCAGACCGGCGCACCTGCCCGACCTCACGTATCCCGTCCTTGCTTCCCGACCACGGTCCATCTCACACCGGCGCACCTACCCCGCCCCACCTCCCCCGGAAACCGAAGAATGCCCGCGGGCCAAGCCCACGAGCATCCTTCACTTAACCGCTCAACCCAGCGATCAACCGCAAACTACCGCGCGGTCGATCCCCACGTCTTCGAGGCGCCGGCCTCGTCGATGCGCTGGGGCACGCCCCACGGGTTCGAGCTCTGCAGCGGGGCCGGGAGCAGGGCATCCGGCATCGACTGGAATGCGACCGGGCGCAGGAAGCGGCCGATTGCCGCGGTGCCCACCGAGGTCGACGAGTCGTTCGTCGTCGCGGGCCACGGGCCACCGTGCTGCTGGGCGTAAGTCACGGCGACACCAGTCGGCCAGCCGCCGAACAGGATGCGACCCGACACCTGGCGCAGGGCGCGCACGAGCTGCTGGAGCTCGTCGCTCGCTTCGCCGTCCGCGGCCTGGATGGTCGTGGTGAGCGAGCCCGTGAAGAACTCGTTGACGAGTGCGGTGTAGTCGGTGCCAGCGGGCACCTCGACGAGCACCGAGAACGGGCCGAACACCTCGGCGAGAATCGCCTCGCGGCCGGCGCGGAAGTCGTCGAGCGACACGGCAACGACGGTCGGGGTGGTCCATCCCTGCTTGTCGTTGTCGACGCGCGACGAGCCCTCAACAATGGTGCGCACGCCGTTGGCGGCGAGCACCTCGTCGCGGCGGCCGTTGTAGCCGCGGGTGATGCTGGGGTTGAGCAGGCGCTGCTCACCGAGCGGCTCGTTGACCGCGGCGAACGCCGACACGAGCTGCTCGTCGAGGCCGTGGCCCTCGGGGAGGAACACGAAGCCCGGCTTGGTGCAGAGCTGGCCGGCCGAGCCCGAGATCGAGGTGGCGAAGCCACTCACGATGTCGTCGGCGCGGGTGTCGAGCGCCGCCTGGGTCACGAAGACCGGGTTCGTCGAGCCGAGCTCACCGAAGAAGGGGATCGGTTGCGGGCGCGCCGCCGCGATGTCGGCGAGGAGGCGGCCGACGTGCTCCGAACCGGTGAACGAACCGGCCTGGATGCGCGGGTCCTTGAGCACGGCGGTGCCGTTCTCCTGGCCCGTGAACACGGCGAAGACGCCGTCGGGCAGGCCCGCGCCCTTGAGCGCCTCGGCGACGACCTCACCGGTGCGGATCGACAGCTTCGGGTGGCCCGAGTGCGCCTTGAGGAGCACGGGCGAACCCGCGGCGAGCGCCGACGCGGTGTCGCCACCGGCGACCGAGAACGCGAACGGGAAGTTCGAGGCCGCGAACACGACGACCGGGCCGACGGGCTGCAGCACTCGGCGCAGGTCGGGGCGCACGCCGAGCGCGTAGTCGGTGTCGAGGTAGTCGATGCGCGCGTCGAGGTAGGTGCCGTCGATGATCACGTCGGCGAAGAGGCGCAGCTGCACGGCGGTGCGGTTGAGCTCGCCGCGAAGGCGACCCTCCGAGAGGCCGGTCTCTTCCTTGGCGAGCGCGACGAGCTCGTCGGCGTTCGCGTCGAGCGCGTCACCCGCGGCCACGAGCGCAGCGCCGCGCTCCTTCGGCGTGGTGTCGGCAAAGGCGATGGCGGCCGCGTCGGCCGTGGCAACGAGCGCCTCGATCTCGGGGTCGAGCTCCTGCATCAACGGGCTGTTGGTGTGCGGTGTAGTCATTGGCATCATCCCTGAAATTCGTGCTGCTGCCTGCGTGCAAAAGCTCGGTGGCGGGCGCGAAAATGGCGCGCAGCAGCCGCCAGCCGAACGTGCCACAAGACTAACGCTCGGCCCTGGCCGCGCGGCCAGAAATCGTTGCGCTGGAGGCGATCATCGGCCATCCGCATTGAAGGATGCACGAATTAGCACGATGCGCGTCGAAAACCTTGTCGGGTGGCACCGAGGTAATTGCGACGTTGTCCAATTATTCTTGTCGCCGGGTCCCGGTCCGAGCGTTACACGGCACGATTCGGCTCGGGGCCGAAATCTTCTCGGCAGCGGCGCCGGGCTACTCCGGATCTGTTGACAAGCTCCCGGATATTTGACGTGGGGTCGGGCTGAGCCCGGCGCCGCGCCATATTTCCCGGAGTTTGTCGAGACTTGGCGAGTAGACCGGCCATTCGCAGGCTCGCATCCGGGCCGCGCGGGCGCGCATCCGCCGCGGAGCTAGGGTGGAACCGCTATGACAGCGTCACCGGTGCTCTTCGACCAGCGCGGTCACCTCGGGCTCATCACCCTGAACCGACCGCGGCAGCTCAACGCCCTCTCCTTCGAGATGCTTCGGCTCATCGGCGACCAGGTGGATGCGTGGCTCGCCGACCCGAGCATCCGCCAGCTCGCGCTCGTCGGCGCGGGCGACCGCGCGCTCTGTGCCGGCGGCGACATCGCCGAGTCGCGCGAGGCGATCGAGGCGGGCACTCCGCAGCTGTTCTACGACTTCCTTGGTTATGAGTACCGGCTCGACGTCAAGCTCAACGAGATGTCGAAGCCGTATGTCACGCTCATGGACGGCATCACCTTCGGCGGCGGCCTCGGCCTCAGCGCGCACGCGTCGCACCGCATCGTCACCGAGCGCAGCCGCCTCGGCATGCCCGAGGTGCGCATCGGGTACATCCCGGATGTCGGCGGCAGCTGGCGCCTCGCCGTCATGCCCGGCGAGGTCGGTATGCACCTCGCGCTGACCGCGGGGTCGATGGGCGCGGGCGACGCGATCGAGGGCGGGCTTGCCGACGCCTACGTGGCGTCGGCGCGACTCGCGGAGCTCCTCGTCGCGCTCGAGACCGACGACGCGGATGCGGTGGTCGCGCGGTTCTCCGCGCCCGCGCCTGCGGGCGAGCTGCACGCGCAGCGCGACTGGATCGACGCCGCGTACCGGCACGAGCTGGTGGAGGATATGCTCGCGGCGCTCGGCGACCTGGCCGAGGCTGGAAATGCGGCCGCGGGGGAGGCCGCCGCGAGCATCCAACAGATGTCGCCGACCTCGCTCGTCGCGACGGCGCGGCTGCTGCGGGACGCGCGGAAGAGGCCGGGGCTGCGCTCATCCGTGTCGCGGGAGTATCGGGTCGGGATGCACCTCGCGACCGCGCCCGACTTTCGGGAGGGCGTTCGTGCGCGGGTGGTTGATAAGGACAACAATCCGCAGTGGCAGCCCGCGCGGCTCGAGGACGTCGCGCCGGCGGAGATCGAGCGCCTCTTCGCGACCGACGCCACCGCCGCCCTCTGGGGCTAGCCACCCGCCCAGGCAGTGTCGGAGGCAGCAGGCACAATAGAAGGGACGGCCCGACCCGCGGGCCGAATCGTCGCAGCGCCGCGACCAGCTCGCGGCCGAGAACCGAGGAGCACTCCCATGGCCGCACTCGTCGCCGGGTACGCCCGCACGCCGTTCACCAAGTTCACCGGCAAGCTCGCCGGGCAGCCCGCGACCGTGCTTGGCGCGCACGCCGCGAAGGCCGCGCTCGAGCGCGCGGGCGTCAGCGCCGCTGACGTCGACCTTGTCGTCGCCGGCCAGGTGCTGCAGGCGGGCGCGGGCCAGAACCCCGCGCGCCAGAGCGCGGTCGCAGCGGGCGTCTCGATGGACGTGCCCGCGATCACCCTCAACGCCGTCTGCCTCTCGGGCACCGAGGCGGTGTCGCAGGCCGCGCGCGTCATCGCGGCGGGGGAGGCCGACGTCGTGCTCGCGATCGGGCAGGAGTCGATGTCGCTCGCGCCGCACGTCGCGCCGCTGCGCGCCGGCGTGAAGTACGGCGACGCGACGTTCGTCGACACGGTCGACCACGACGGTCTATCCGACGCGTTCGACCAAGTCGCGATGGGCGCCCTTACCGAGCAGGGCAACGCGCCGCGCAAGCTCACGCGCGAAGAGCAGGATGCGTTCGCCGCGTCCTCGCACCAGCGCGCGGCCGCGTCGCGCGAGTTCCTCGCCGAGGAGATCGCACCGTTCACTGTGTCCTCGCGCAAGGGCGACACGGTCGTCGACGCTGACGACGGGGTGCGCCCCGACACGACCGCCGAGTCGCTCGCGGGTCTGCGCCCCGCGTTCGCGAAGGATGGCACGATCACCGCGGGCAACGCCTCGCAGATCACCGACGGCGCGGCTGCGCTTGTCATCGTGAGCGAGGCCGCCGCCGAGCGCCTCGGGCTCAAGCCGCTCGCGAAGATCGAGGCGACGGCCTTCGTCGCCGGGCCCGACAATCACCTCCACTCGCAGCCTTCGCGCGCGATCTCGGCCGCGCTCGCGAAGGTCGAGGGGGCCACCGCATCCGACCTCGCCGCGGTCGAGATCAACGAGGCGTTCGCGGCCGTCGGCGTGCAGTCGACGCGCGACCTCGGCATCGACCCCGAGATCGTCAATCAGCACGGCGGGGCGATCGCGCTCGGGCACCCGATCGGCGCATCCGGGGCCCGCATCGTCGGCACCCTCGCGCGCCAGCTGCAGGCGGCCGGCGCGGGCTCGCTTGGCGCGGTCGGCATCTGCGGCGGCGGCGGCCAGGGCAGCGCGGTCGTGCTGCGCGCGCTCTAGGTTCTGCGCCCATCAGCCGGGCGGGCGATTGGTCGCGGCCAGGGTGACTTCGGCGCGTGAATTTGCGTGTGAGGGGCGTTCGCGGAGCACACAACGAGGCGGGGTGGCAAACGCGCTGTGCGTCGGCCGCCCCGCCTCCTTGCGGTGGTGCTACGGGCAGGTCACCGTGAACTCGAACGGGAGGTGCTCGATGTTCGTCGGGTCGTCCATGTTCGTCGACATGGCCTCGCCCGTGATCTCGTAGGTGTTGCCGTTGACGGTCACCTCGGCCGAGCCACCGGTGCCCTCGGCGTACGCCAGGCTGTTGCCCTCCGCGTCGGAGAGCGCGAGGGCTGTCACCGTCGGGTCATCGGCGCTCCTGAGCACCGCCCCGATCGCCTGGCCGGATGCGGCATCGAGGTTGTCCGAGGAGACCGAAATCGCGAACCCGGCTTCGGAGTCGGCGCAGCTCACGGACGCCTGGCCGAGGTCGACCGCCTGGCCGTCGACCGACAGCGAGACATCGGATGCGGCGGCGGCGCCGTCCTCGGAGCCAGTGTCGGTCGACTCCTCGGCGCCGGAACCAGTGTCGGTCGACTCCTCGGCGGAGGTGCCGGCGGAATCCTCGGCGGGGGCTTCGGCGTCGTCGCCGCTGCTGCAGGCGGTGAGGGTCGCGAGCAGCGAGGCGCCGGCGAGGAGGGAGACGAGGTGCTTGCGTTGCATGACAAGGCCTTTCTGGGCCCTTCACAGATGAGCATGGGTAGCGGTGTGCGCGTGGGCGTCTCGAGGGGTGTGTTGTGAGGTCTGGGTAGAGGTCGAGGCCTCCAGGATGGGTAGCGACCAAGCAACCCGATCCATGAAGGCCTCGACGTGTCTCATGCTATCTGCGCGCCCGCGTGCGCGCTCTTCGACCTGCCCGACGTCCATGTCAGGGCCGTGGAACGCGGACCACGCTCGTTCACCGTGGTGGTGGAGACTTCTCCGACGCTGGTGGGGTGCCCGTCCTGCGGGGTGCTCGCCACCGGCCACGGCCGCCGGGAGGTCGTGCTCCACGATCTGCCCTGCGCTGGGGTGCCCGTGCGGGTGGTGTGGCGCAAGCGGATCTTCAGGTGCCGGGAGGACGCCTGCGAGGTCGTGACGTTCAGCGAGGTCCACGAGCTGGCCGCGCCGCGGGCCAAGCTCACCACCCGCGCGATCGCCTGGGCGGTGACGCAGCTGCGCTCCCACGACATCGCGGTCTCCGCCCTGGCGGACATGCTCGGAGTCGCCTGGAACACCGTCTGGCACGCCGTGGCCCCGGTCATCGAAGGCCAGCTGGCCGCGGAGGATCGGCTGGCCGGGGTGGACGCCCTCGGTGTCGACGAGCACGTGTGGCGCCACGTGGGTCCACCCGGCACCGGGCTGGTCACCGGGATCGTGGACCACTCCCGCGGCGAGGACGGCCGGCCCCGGGCGCGACTGCTGGACCTGGTCAAGGGGCGCACGGGGGCGGCCTACGGCGACTGGCTCACCGAGCAGGGTCCGGCGTTCACGAGCGGGATCCGCACGGCGACGCTGGACCCGTTCCACGGCTACGCCAACGCCATCCGCGACGAACTCCCTGAGGCGATCACCGTCCTGGACGCCTTCCACGTGGTGAAACTCGGTGGGCAGGTCGTGGACGAGGTGCGTCGTCGGGTGCAGCAGGACACCCTGGGCCACCGGGGCCGGGCCGGGGACCCGCTCTACGGGATCCGCCGCACCTTGCAGATCGGCGCCGAGCACCTCACCGCCAAACAGATCACCCGGCTCAACACCAAGCTCGAGGCCGGAGACCCGCACCACGAGGTGACCCTGGCCTGGCACTGCTATCAGAAGCTGCGTGCGATCTACCACGCCCGCCCCGAGACCGGCCGCCGGCTGGTCGCCGAGATCCTTGCCGCCTTCCCGTCCTGCCCGATCCCGGAGATCGCCCGGCTCGGGCGGACCCTGCGCCGGTGGAAGGCCGCGATCCTGGCCTACTTCGACACCGCCGGGGCCTCCAACGGGCCCACCGAGGCCGTGAACGGGGTGATCGAGACGATGCGCCGGGTCGCCCGCGGCTTCCGGAACTTCGGCAACTACCGCCTACGCGCCCTGCTCGCCGCCGGCGGACACCGGCCGTGGCGCAAGACCCCTACCCATGCTCATCTGTGAAGGGCCCGCAACCCTTTCTGGCGGCAGTACTGGAAACGCCCCGGAACGCGTCTTGCAATGCCCCTCCCGGTGTAGAATTGAGGATGATGAACTCCCGGAGTTCAGCACTCGGTTCACCCACTGACGAGGGGCAACGATGACGGCAACCATTCAGCGAAAACAACGCACGTCAGCCCCGCCGCGCACACGGCTGCCGGTGTCGAACTTCGCCGCGAAAACCACCATGGCCGTCACCGGTCTCATTTTCGTCGGATTTGTGTTCGTGCACATGTACGGCAATCTGCACATCTTCCGCGGCCAGGAGGAGTTCGACCACTACGCACACTGGCTGCGCGAGATCCTGATGCCGCTCATGCCCTACGCGGGTGTCCTGTGGGTGCTGCGCGTCGTGCTGCTGATCAGCCTGGTGCTGCACGTGGGCTGCGGGCTCCTGCTGTGGACGCGCGCCCGTCGAGCCCGCGGGCCGTTCAAACGCACCGGGCTGCGCCGCGGCGACGCCCTGATGGCGCGCTCGATGCTCGGGACCGGCCTGGTGATCCTGCTGTTCGTGATCTTCCACATCCTGGACCTCACGCTGGGTGTCCAGCCGGCCGCATCCGGGGCGTTCGAGAGCGGATCGGCGTACGCCAATCTGGTCGCCAGTTTCCAGCGGCCCGTCGTGGCCCTCTTCTACATGCTCACCATGCTGGTGCTCACCGTGCACGTGGCCCACGGGACGTGGACCGCCGCCAACGACCTCGGCGCCACCGGCAGGCGGCTGCGGCAGCTCGCCGCGTGGGTGGCGGGACTGGTCGCCATGGCCATCTGCCTGGGCAACATCTCGATCCCCGTCTTGGTTCTCCTGGGAGTGATTCAGTGATGACGGCATCCTCGACCACCCAGCCGCACGCCCTGCTGGACGAGCTGCGCACCGTGGGCTCGGACCTCCCTGGTCTGGGCTCGGACGTGCCCCCGTCCCAGACGTGGGCGGACCGGCGGCTGCACTACCGCATGGTGGGCCCGCTCAACCGTCGGAAGTTCACCGTGGTCGTCGTGGGCACCGGACTCGCCGGTGCAGGTGCGGCGGCGGCCCTGGGCGAACTCGGCTACAACGTGGAGTCGTTCACCTTCCACGACGCCCCGCGCCGCGCCCACTCGGTGGCCGCCCAGGGCGGCATCAACGCCGCACGCGCCCGCACGGTGGACAACGACTCGATCGCCCGGTTCGTGAAGGACACCGTCAAGGGCGGCGACTTCCGCGGCCGCGAGGCCGATGCCTGGCGGCTGGCCGAGGAGAGCATCCGGGTCATCGACCACATGAACGCGATCGGCGCGCCCTTCGCCCGCGAGTACGGGGGCGGGCTGGCCACCCGCTCGTTCGGCGGCGTGCAGGTCTCCCGGACCTACTACACGCGCGGGCAGACCGGTCAACAGCTGCAGGTTGCCGCCGCCCAGGCGCTGCTGCGGCAGGTCTCCACGGGACAGGTGAACCTGCACACTCGCACCGAGATGCTGGACCTCATCGTCGTGGAGGGCCGCGCCCAGGGCATCGTGGTGCGCGACCTCGTGACCGGGAAGATCTCGGCGGTCACCGGGGACGCCGTGGTGCTCGCCACCGGCGGCTACGGCAACGTCTACTACCGCTCCACGCTGGCCAAGAACTCGAACGTCACCGCCGCATTCCGGGCCCACCGGCGCGGCGCGCTGTTCGCCAACCCGTGCTTCATCCAGTTCCACCCCACGGCCCTGCCGGTCTCCAGCGAGTGGCAGTCGAAGACCACTCTCATGAGCGAGTCCCTGCGCAACGACGGCCGAATCTGGGTTCCTGTGAAGGCCGGGGACCACCGGCCCCCGAACGAGATTCCCGAGGACGAGCGCGACTACTACCTCGAACGCCGGTACCCGGCCTTCGGCAACCTCACACCGCGCGACGTCGCCAGCCGGGCCGCGCGCACCGAGATCGACGCGGGGCGCGGCGTCGGGCCGCTGAAGAACTCCGTCTACCTCGACTTCCGGGACGCCATCGAGCGTCTGGGCCGCAAGGTGATCGCGGAGCGTTATGGCAACCTTTTCGAGATGTACTCGGACGCCACCGGCGAGGACCCGTACGAGGAGCCCATGCGCATTGCACCCGGCGCGCACTTCGCCATGGGCGGGCTGTGGAGCGACTACGACATGATGACGTCGATCCCCGGGCTGTTCGTGGGCGGCGAGGCCGGCTGGGGCTACCACGGCGCCAACCGCCTGGGCGCCAACTCGCTGCTCTCCGCGTGCGTGGACGGGTGGTTCACGCTCCCCTACTCGGTGCCCAACTACCTGGCGCCGCTGCTGGGCAGGTCGAAGCTCTCACCGGACGACGGCGTCGTGCGGGCCGCGGTTGCCGAGGCCGAGGCGGGCGTGCAGGCGCTGGTCGACATCGGCGGCACGCAGGGCCCGGAGCGCTTCCACCGCCGGCTGGGCGACCTGCTGTACGAGAAGTGCGGGGTGACGCGCACCGCCGAGGGGCTGGCCGAGGGTCTGCGAGGCATCCGGAAGCTGCGCAGGGAGTTCTGGAGCGACCTGCGGGTGCAGGGGCGCCCGGACGGCTTCAACCAGGAGCTCGAGCGCGCCGGCCGCGTGGCCGACTACCTGGACATGGCCGAGCTCATGTGCCTGGACGCGCTGGACCGGGACGAGTCCGCCGGCGCGCACTTCCGCGAGGAGCACCAGACCGAGGGCGGCGAGGCCCAGCGCGACGACGAGCACTGGCTGTTCGCGTCCGCGTGGGAGCGTGCTGATTCCGGCGAGACCGGCGAAACGGGGCCGCGCTACATCAGGCACCAGGAGCCCCTGGAGTTCCCCAGCGTCCCGCCCGAGACCCGCGACTACCGATGAGAGGACCATCCTCATGAAACTCACGTTGAAAGTCTGGCGTCAGGAGTCCGGCGCCGAGGAAGGGCACTTCGAGGAGTACCTGCTGGAGGAGGTCGGACCCGAGTTCTCCCTCCTGGAGGCGCTCGACAAGCTCAACGACGACCTCGTTGCCCGTGGTGAGGAGCCGATCGCGTTCGACTCGGACTGCCGCGAAGGCATCTGCGGGGCGTGCGGCGTGACCGTGGACGGCACTCCGCACGGCCCCCAAAAGAACACGCCGTCGTGCCGGCAGCACCTGCGGTCCTTCGAGGACGGCGCGACCGTGCAGCTCGAACCGTTCCGCAGCGGAGCGTTCCCCGTGGTCAAGGACCTCGCGGTGAACCGCAGCGCGCTGGACCGGCTGATCGAGGCCGGCGGGTTCGTCTCCACCTCCGTGGGCACAGCGCCGGACGCGGACGCCATCCCGGTCTCGCACGAGGCCGCGGAGTGGGCGCTGGACCTGGCAGCGTGCATCGGCTGCGGTGCGTGCGTTGCCGCGTGCCCCAACGGTTCCGCGCAGCTGTTCGCCGGGTCCAAGACGATGCACCTGGCCACGCTGCCCTCCAGCCAGAAGGAGCGTGGCCGCCGGGCCAAAGGCATCACGCGCGCGGCCGAGGAGGAGTTCGGTCCGTGCTCGGTCTACGGCGAGTGCGCGGAGGTGTGCCCCGCTGGGATCCCGTTGACCGCGATTGCCGGCCTCAACAAGGAGAAGCTGCGGCAGGTGCTGCGCAACACGGCCGCCGCACCCCCTCCCCCGGCGACCCCCGACGACGCGCGGGGCCCCTGGGAGGGCACCGAGCGTCGTCGTGCGGGGAGGGTTTGCCGGGCGGACTACATGGCGAGGTCGCCGAGGATCCACATCCAGCCGCTGCCCACCACGGTCCAGATGATGATGATGGCCACGGACATGATGAAGGCGACCTTGAACCACTCGGAGACCTTGACGTACCCGGAACCGTAGACCACCCCGGACGGGCCCGAGGCGTAGTGGCTGATGGCGCCGAACAGGTTGCCGATGTAGCCGAGGGCGAGGGCCGCGAACATCGGCGGGGCACCCGCGGTGATGGCCGCACCCAGGAAGACGCCGTACATCGCGACGATCTGCGCGGTGTTCGAGGCGAACAAGTAGTGCGCGTAGAAGTAGACGAGCGCCAGGATGGCAAAGGAAACAGCCCAGGGCATGCCGCCGACGGCGCCGGAAACCACCGAGCCGATCCAGGTGATGACGCCCAGGTTGTTCAGGTTCTCCGCCATGCCCACCAGGACCGCGAAGAAGATCAGGGTGTTCCAGGCGGAGCCGTTCTTGGCCATGTCGTTCCAGGTGAGCACCTTGGTCACCAGCAGCACCGCGATGCCGACGAAGGCCGCCGTGGTGGCGTTGACACCGATGGCCGTGCCGAAGACCCACAGCAGCAGGAGCAGCACGAACGTGGCCGCCATGATGATCTCACCGCGAGTCATGGACCCCATCTTCTGCAGCTCGCTGCGGGCCATGGTGGGTGCTTCCGGAGTGCTCTTCAGCGTGGGCGGGTAGACCTTCATGAGCAGCCACGGGACCACCGCCAGGCTCACGAGGCCGGGGATCAGCGCGGCCAGGGCCCACTGGCCCCAGGAGATGTGCACGCCGAGCTTCTCGGCGGAGGCCACGGCCAGCGGGTTGCCGGCCATCGCGGTGATGAACATGGCGCTGGTGATCACGTTGACGTGGGCGGCGGTGAACGTGAGGTAGGAGCCGAGCTTCCTGCGGGACTCGTCGGTGTCCGGGGTGGAGCCCTGCACCTCCGCGACGGAGCGGACGATCGGGTAGATCACACCACCCGCGCGGGCCGTGTTGGACGGGGTGGCCGGGGCGAGCAGGAGGTCCGTGACGGCCATGCCGTAGGCGATGCCCAGGGGTGATTTGCCCAGGATCGTGAGGAACATCAGGGCCACGCGGCGCCCCAGCCCGGTGAGCAGAAAGCCGTCCGCGATGAAGAATGCCGCGACGATCAGCAGCACCGCGGAATTGGAGAACCCGCTCAGGGCCTCCCCGCTCTTGACGTCCATGGCGCCGGTGATCATGGCGGTGGCCAGACCGATCAGCGCCACCGAGGGGGTGGGCAGGGGCTGCAGGATGAGCCCCAGGATGGTCGCGACGAAGATCCCGAGCATGTGCATGCCGCGGGGGTCCACGCCCTCCGGCGCGGGGATGAAGAAGATCACCGCTCCCACCAGCACCATCAGTCCGAACTTCCAGAGCATGGAGACGGTGTCCCGACTCATGGCTCTGGATTCGTGGGTGGAATCAACCTGATGGCCGGACATTTCTGCCTCCGAGTGTCGCTCCGGTGTGAGACCCTTCTCCCCACAATTATAGACCCGTGGCCAGCGGAAATACGGTTCCCTGGTCATGTGGAGCCGACCGGCCTGGTGATTCCCGTCACCGTTCAATAAGGGTCGTGGGAAGCGCGCAAAGGCAGGGTATGGATCGGTTTTCAACCGGCCGTGGGTGTCGACATCGAGGCGTTCCCCGTCCACCAGAAATTTCTGGCGCTGGGTGCCTTACCTCTAGCGGAATCTGGGCTGTCCACCCCTGCCGACGCTCTTTAGGAGCGTGGATGGGGACAGCCGCCGGCTGGTCGCCGAGATCCTTGCCGCCTTCCCGTCCTGCCCGATCCCGGAGATCGCCCGGCTCGGGCGGACCCTGCGCCGGTGGAAGGCCGCGATCCTGGCCTACTTCGACACCGCCGGGGCCTCCAACGGGCCCACCGAGGCCGTGAACGGGGTGATCGAGACGATGCGCCGGGTCGCCCGCGGCTTCCGGAACTTCGGCAACTACCGCCTACGCGCCCTGCTCGCCACCGGCGGACACCGGCCGTGGCGCAAGACCCCTACCCATGCTCATCTGTGAAGGGCCCCTTTCTGGCGGGCACACGGAGTGGTGCTGCCGCTCAGACTATGGCGGCGTTTCGCGCCCGAGATAGCGAAACGGGTCGATCTCCAACCGGAGACCGACCCGCAATGCTGCCCGGACGGGTACGCGTCAGCGGCGGTCTAGTAGCTCGCGCGCTCGCCTTGGGCCTCGGCGCCCTGCCGCGCGTGGATGAACGTATCCGCGAGCTTCTCGGATGCGCGGGCCAGCAGCGAGACATCGGCCGCGACGAGGATGAAGTCCATGCCGTCGTCGAGGTAGCCGAGCGCGACCTGCTGGTCGAACGCGTTAATACCGACCGGCTTCCCGGCCGCGCGGGCGGCCGCGATCGACGTGTGGACGCCGGCCACAACATCCGGGTGGGTCTGCTGGCCGATGAAGCCCATCGAGGCCGCGAGGTCGCTCGGGCCGATGAAGATGCCGTCGACACCCTCGGTGTTCACGATCGCCTCGACGTTCTCCACCGCCTCCGCCGACTCGATCTGCACGAACAGCGAGACGAGCTCGTCGTTGGCGCGCCCCAGGTAGCCCTCGACGCGGTTCCAGCGGCCCCCGCGCGAGAGGGCGGCGCCGACGCCGCGCACGCCAGCGGGCGGGTAGCGCACCGCGCGAACCGCGGCAGCCGCATCCTCGCCCGAATTCACCATCGGCACGAGCAGGTTCTGCGCGCCGAGGTCGAGGTACTGCTTGATGATGACCTCGTTGTTCACGGGCACGCGCACGACCGGGGTGACCGGGTAGGCGGCGAGGATCTGCAGCTGGGTCTGGATCGACTCGAGCGAGAGCGGGGCGTGCTCGCCGTCGATGAGAACCCAGTCGAGGCCCGAGCCGGCCGCGATCTCGGCGTTCACCGTCGAGCCCGAGCAGAGCCACATGCCGGCGAGGCCGCGGTCGGCGTCAGCGAGGCGCTGTGCGAAGGTGGGAGGAAGCTCTAGAGAAAACGACATGAAATGGTGCCCATCTTTCCGTAATCGCACACGACCGAGTCGCCGCGCTCGACCCACATGGGTCGGGTGAACGAGCCGGCGAGGACGATCTCGCCCGCCTCGAGCCGCTGGCCGTGCTGATGGAATTTGTTCGCGAGCCAGGCGACGCCGGTGGCGGGGTGGTTGAGCACGCCCGCCGCGACGCCGGTCTCTTCGATGGTCTCGTTGCGGTAGAGCAGCGCCGAGACCCAGCGCAGGTCGATCTCGTCGGGGCGCATCGGGATGCCGCCGAGCACCATGCCGCCGTAGGCCGCGTTGTCGGAGATGGTGTCGACGATGGTGCGGCCCTCCATCTCGATGTGCGAGTTGAGGATCTCGAGCGCGGGTGTGACGAACTCGGTGGCGCGGATGACGTCGAACAGCGAGCAGTTCGGGCCTTCGAGCGGCGACTTGAGTACGAACGCGAGCTCGACTTCGATGCGGACGTTCGTGAACTGGTCGAACTCGATGACCGAGCCGTTTTCGTAGACGGTGTCGTCGAACATGACGCCGTAGTCGGGCTCGGTGATGCCGGTGGCGGCCTGCATCGCCTTCGAGGTGAGGCCGATCTTACGGCCGACGAGCTTGCGGCCGGCGGCGACCTGGCTGTCGCGCCAGACGCCCTGGATTGCGTAGGAGTCCTCGACGGTCGCGTCGGGGTAGCGGGCGGTGATGCGGGGGATCACCGTGTGAGTGCGCTCGGCGTCGGCGAGCTCCTCGGCAATCTTTCTGATGTCGTCATTGGCAAGCATGCCCCAATCGTATTTGATTTGCCTTACCCCCGTCTGAGGTTGCCCCCGGATTCCGGACACTGACCAGGCGGGATCCGTGTGTTTGCGGGCCCGTCGGGGAGGATGTCCTTGATGGGCACGAGCAAGAGAAAAACATACACGCCGGAGTATCGACGTGAGGCCGCACATCTGGTGATCGACACGGGTCGGACCGTCGCGGCGGTAGCGCGCGAGATCGGTGTCGGTGAGCAGTTGTTGGGCCGGTGGGTGCACGCCGAACGAGCGCGCACAGGCGGTGAGGCCGACACGTCGCTGGATCTGAACGAGCGCGCCGAGCTTGAACGGTTACGCCGCGAGAATCAGGATCTGCGGATGGACAACGAGTTCCTGGGAAAAGCGGCGGCCTTCTTCGCATCGAAGCAGAACCCGAGGAACGGTTCGCGGTGATCGAGGCGGAGAAGGCCAATCAGACGACGATGACGGTGACACGGATGTGTGCGCTGCTCGGGGTGGACCGGCGCCGGTACTACGAGTGGCGGGCCCGGATAGCTGCCGGCCCGTCGCCACGGCAGCAGCGAGCGGCGGAACTGACGGTGCAGATCCGTGAGTTCCATGCCGCGTCTGACGGGACCTATGGGGCGCCAAGGATCCATGCTGATCTGCAGGACGCCGGGGTGGTGGTCTCGCGCAAGACGGTCGCGAAACTCATGCAGGTAGACGGTGTCACGGGGATCAGCCCCGCTACCTGGCATCCACCGATGACCGTCCATGGTGAGGATCCGTTCCCTGTCCCCGACCTGGTGGAGCGGCAGTTTGACAAGGGTGAACGCGACGTCGCTTGGTTCTCCGACATCACGTATCTGCACACCGGTGAGGGATGGGCGTATCTGTGCGTCGTCAGGGACGGGAACACCCGCCGCGTCCTGGGCCGGACCGTCGGCGACAGCCTGCACACCGACCTCGTCGAAGACGCACTGCGCCAGGCGGTCGCGCTGCGCGGTCACCTGCCGCGGAAGGTGATCTTCCACGCCGATAGAGGCACCCAGTACACCAGCGCGCAGCTCGCGAAAGCAGCGAAGGAGCTTGGCGTGCTGCGGTCGATGGGCCGCACCGGGGTGTGCTGGGACAATGCCGCCGCGGAATCGTTCTGGTCAACGTTCAAGAACGAGTACTATCACCGGCACGCCTTCGCCACGATCGACGCCGCGCGACGCGGCGCCTACGTCTGGATCGATGGCTGGTACAACGCCCGTCGCCGACACTCCGCCATCGGCTACCTCAGCCCGCTAGAGTACGAACGACGCCAGCTCGCGCTGGCAGCCTGACCAACCAACCACCTGTCCGGGAATCGGGGTCAGCCTCAGTCCGAGTGCCTCCCCTCATGGTTGAGTGGTCGTTTTTTGTAGTTTTCGGTGCCTGGAAACTACAAAAAGCGACCACTCAACTGTTATTTGGTGGGGTAGGACCAGGATGCGGTGGCGGGGTCGGTGCCGTAGGCGTCGGATGCGGTGGTCGGGTCGTCCCAGCCCGGGTCGTTGCCGAGTTGGAGGCAGTCCTCGATGCGGCCGGATGCGCCGGCGATCGACACCTCGAGCACCTGCGCGCCGCGTTCACAGCGGCCGTTCGACTGCCACGAGAGTTCAAGGGTTGCCGATGAGCCGGGCTCGATCGTCGGCGCGGATGCCGACCCGGGCGACTCCTCCCATTCGACATCGATGTCGATGCCGTCGAGCGTTGACGTTGCGAACGTTGGCGGCTCGCGCAGCGTGACCTGCGCATCCGAGCAGTTGAGCATCTCGACCCCGAGATACCGGCTGCCCGCGGCGGCGTCGACGATGCTGAAGCCAATCGCGAGCTCGGCCGTGCCATCGCAGCTCGCGGGCGTCGCGGCTTCACGAATCGGCACCTCGCCCTCGTACGGCCCGGAGGGCAGCTCGGATGCGCCACTCGCGCCGGCGGTCTCGCCAACATCCGCCTCGGGGATGCGCGACCCGGCCGTGCTCGTGCACGCGGCCAACAGTGCAAAGGCCGCCGCGCATCCGACCGCCGCCCGCATCCCTCGCCATCTCCCCACGGTCTCCATCCTCCCAGGAAACCAGCGTTGAGTGGTCGTTTTTTGTAGTTTCCAGGCGCTGGAAACTACAAAAAGCGACCACTCAACAGGAGGCGGGGGAGGTCGAGTTGTGGGGCGGCAGTGGTTGTGCAGAATGAAAATCATTCTCAAAAGCGATAGGGTTGCTGCGATGACCACGATTGATCGAGCCCAGCGCGACGCCACGACGACGGGCAGCGCAACGGATCACGTGCATCCGAAGACCGTGACGGGTGGGTCGCGTCACGACCACCCCGGCCCGCGCCGCCGCGCCGGGTGGCTCGCGGTCGGCATCCCGGTTGCGCTCGTCGCCGTCACGCTCGCGGCGTGCGGCATTGGCCCCGTCGGCACGAGCCCGGGCGAGGTGATCGTGGCCCTGCTCGATCCGCTCCGCGAGCCACTCAGCCGCCTCGGAGTATCGCTGCCCGAGCTGCCCGCCGCGACCGTGTCACTCGTGTGGGGCGTGCGCCTGCCACGCGTCGCCCTCGCGCTACTCGTGGGGGCCGGGCTCGCCGCGGCGGGTGCGGTCATGCAAGCGGTATTTCGCAATCCGCTCGCCGAGCCTGGTGTCACCGGGGTGTCGTCGGGCGCCGCGGTTGGGGCGGTCGCGGTCATCGTCTCGGGCGCCGCGGTCGCCGCACCGTGGCTGCTGCCACTCGCCGCGTTCGTCGGCGCGCTCGCGGCGGTCGCGGTCGTGCAACTCGTGGCCGGGATGCGAGGGGGAGCCGGGGCGACGCTGCTGCTCGTCGGCATCGCGGTGAACGCGTTCCTCGGCGCCGTGATCGCGGCGGTGATCGCGAATGCCCCCGATTCCGACGACGCGCAGCAAGCGATGTTCTGGCTCAACGGCGACCTCACCTCGACGAACTGGGGCGACGTTGGCCTCGCGGTGGCACCGATCGTAGTGGGCACGCTGCTGCTCGCGACGGCCGTGCCCGAGCTCGACCTGTTCGTGCTCGGCGACGACCACGCCGCCTCAAGCGGCGTGCGAACGGGGCGCGCACGACAGAGTCTGCTTGCGATCGCGGCGCTCGTCACGGCGGCGGGTGTCGCCGTGACCGGCGTGATCTCGTTCGTCGGCCTCGTCGTGCCCCACCTCGTGCGGCTCGTGCTCGGCCCCGACCACCGCACCCTGCTGCCGGTGAGCATGGGGTTCGGCGCCATCTTCCTCGTGCTCGCCGACCTGATCGCCCGCAACCTCTTCGACCCCGTCGTGCTGCAGACCGGCACCGTCACCGCGTTCATCGGCGCGCCGGTGCTGCTCGTGCTCGTAGCGCGCCGGGCGAGGGCCGCGTGAGCGTCGTCGCGCCGAGCCGCCCCGAGTCGCTGCTCGGAGCCCGAGGCGTGTACGCGGGCTACCGCGGCCGCGAGGTACTGCGCGGCATCGACCTCGACGTGCGGGCCGGCGAGGTGCTCGGCCTTATCGGGCCGAACGGCGCCGGCAAGTCGACCCTGCTGCGCGTGCTCGGCGGGCTCGCGGCGCCCGGCGCGGGCGAGGTGACAACCCCGGTCGGCACCCTCGCTCGGCTCGCGGCCCGCGATCGCGCCCGGCACGTCGCGTTCCTGCCGCAGGACACCCGCATCGATGCCGAGCTCACCGTGCGCGCCGTCGTCGAGCTCGGGCGGTATGCGCATCGGCGACGCCTCGACCGGATGCGCGGGGAGCTTCGCGCCGGCGACCTCGCGGCCGTCGACGACGCCCTCGCCCGGGTCGGCGTGCGCGATTTCGCCGAACGGCCGATCACCGAGCTCTCGGGCGGACAGCGGCAGCTTGTGCTCATCGGGAAGCAGCTCGCCCAACAACCCCGCGTGCTGCTGCTCGACGAGCCCGTCTCGGCCCTCGACCTCGCGTATCAGCTGCAGGTCGTCGACCTGCTCCGCGACCTCGCGCGCGACGGCTGCGCGGTCGTCGCGGTGCTCCACGACCTCAACCTCGCCGCCCGCGCCTGCGACCGGCTCGCGCTCCTCGCCGACGGGGAACTCCGCGCTGAGGGTCCGCCCGAGCGCGTGCTCACGCCGGGCACGCTCGAGGCGGCGTACGGCGTGCACAGCGCCGTCGATCTCGACCCGCGGCTCGAGGTGCCGCGGGTGACCGTGCTGTCGCGCGCATCCGTGCCCACGGGCGCGGGGTAGGGGGGGCAGCAGCCCGGCCGCCTCGCGCCCGGCCACCAGTACCAGTCAGACCACCACCAAGAGAAAGCGAACCATGACCCAACGATTCCCACTGCGCCTGCTCGCCACCGCGGCCCTCGCCGCCGTCGCACTCACCGGCTGCGCCGCCACGACGGGCGCTGCCACCGGCACCACGGCAGCGAGCGACGCCGCGTCCGGCGCGAGCTGGCCGAGAACGGTGGAGGTGGGCGAGCGCACGGTGCAGGTCACCGCCGAGCCCGTGCGCATTGCCGCCCTCTCGACCGAGGTGGGCGACCTCGCCCTCGAACTCGTCGGACCCGAGCGACTCGTGGCCGTCTCGGAGGGGTCGGCGACCCCTGGAACCGGCAACCAGCTCGACCTCGCCGAGCAGGTCGCCACCCACGTCAGCGTGACGCAAAACCCTGATCCCGAGCAAATTCTCGCGCTCGAGCCCGACCTCGTGCTGCTCACGGGGCGGCACGACGATGAGGCGTCGCTCATCGAGTCGCTCGACAGCGCGGGCGTGCCGATGGCGGCGTTCGACTCGTCGGCGTTCGGCGACCCCGAGTCGGTCGCGACCTCGATCGAACAGCTCGGCGAACTGCTCGGCGCCGACCCCGAGGCGGCCGAGCTCGCGACCTCGGTGCGCGATGAGGCCAAGGCCGTAACCGACGCGGTCGCCGACGTCGACGAGCGCCCGAGCGTGCTCGTGCTCATGTCGCGCGGCGGGCAGCAACTGATCAGGGGCGCGCAGACCTCGACGACGAACCTCGTCGAGCTCGCGGGCGGCGACTCGGTCGCGAGCGACCACGGCTGGAATCAGGCCGTCGCGGCCGACCTCGAGCTGATCGTCGACGCGAACCCCGACGTTATTCTCGTGCAAGACTTCCACGGCGCCGGCCTCGACCCGTTTACTGAGCTGCTCGAGAACCCGGCGCTCGCCGACGTCACCGCCATCGCCGACGACCACGTCGAGCTCGTCGACGCCGCCACGACCTCGGGCACCGCCGGGTCACGCATCGGCGAGGGCCTCGCCGAGATCGCTGGCCTGCTGCACCCGGAGCTGTTCGGCTAGCCGCCCACGGCATCCACCCCCAGCATGCGCGCGCTCGCGTACCCCGGGGTGCGCGAGTTAAGGAGAATGGAACACATGTGGATCGCTGAGATGCTTCGAGACGCGCCTCGCGGCGCGTGGCTCGCGGTGGCGGCGAGCTGGGTCCGCACCGCGTCGCTCGCCGCCGCGGCGGTGGCGGCGGGGCTCCTCGTGGATGCCGCGCTCGCGGAACGCTCGATCGTCCCGGCTGCGCTGTGGTCGGCCGCGCTGGCGACGATCGGCGCAGTCGCGGGCGCGGTCGCCGAGGCGATTCCGGGCCGGATGCAAGGCGTCGAGGAGGCGAGCTGGCGCGCCCGGGTGATGGCGGCGGGGATGCGCGGCACGATCCGCGTCGGCGAGTCGGGGCACGGAGCCACCGCCGCGCCGCCGCCCGCCTCCGGAGCGGAGGGCGCGCATCCTGCCCGCGCAGCGGAGGGCATGATCGCCGATGCCGCGACGGGCGCGGTCGAGAAGATAGGCGGGTATCGCGCGACGTTTCTCGCGCCGACCTTCGCGTCGTTCACGGCGCCGCTCGCCGTGCTCGTGGCCTGGGCGGTGGGAGTCGACTGGCGAAGCGCGCTCGCGCTCGCGACGTTCGTCGCGCTCGTGCCGATCGTGATTGCGACGGCGTCGAAGCTGCTGCGCGGATCGAATGCCGAGTACCGCCGCCGCGAGGCACAGGCGGCCGCCCGGTACCTTGAGCTGCTCGAGGGGCTCGGCACGATCAAGGTGCTCGGTGCCTTCGATCGCGTGTGGCGCGAGTACGCGCAGTCGGCGCGCAACGCCATGGCCGAACTCGGGCGCCTGCTCGCCCGCAACCAGACTACGATCATCGTGAACGACGCGGTGTTCGGACTCCTCATGAGCGGCGCCGCGATCGCGCTCATCCTCGCCGGCACCGCGACGGGAAGCCTCACCGCTGGCGCGGCGTTCGCGGGCGTCTTGCTCACCGTGCTGCTCGTCGAGCCCATCGACCGCGTCGGCCGCACGTTCTACGTCGGCCTCGCCGGACGGGCGCGCCGCGATCAGGTCGAGCGGATGCTCCCGCCAGCCGACAGCGAAGCGCACGTGGATGCGCGTTCGGCCTGGTCGATATCCTCGCGCGCCGAGCAGCCTGCCGACTCCGACCCATCCACGCCCTCGAGCCCCGGCCCGGGCATCCCGGCCGACCTCGACCTCCGCGACATCACAGTGCTGCACCCCGACGGTACCGCGGCGCTGCGCGGCATCGACCTGCGCATCCCGGCGGGCGCGCGCGTGAGCCTCGTCGGGCCGACCGGGGCGGGCAAGTCGACGCTGCTGCGCGTCATCGCCGGCCTGCAGGCACCGACCGCGGGCGAGGTGCGGGTTGGCGGCGCACCGCGGACCCCGGCCGAGCTGCGCGCGAACATGACCCTCGTCGCGCAGCACGCCGGCCTGCTCTCGACGACGGTCGCCGACAATCTGCGCCTCGCTGCGCCCGGCGCATCCGACGCCGAACTCCGCGACGCCCTCGACCGAGCCCACCTCGGCGCCGAGCTCGAGCACCGCGCCCTCGACGCCCGCGTCGGCAACGCTGGCGCGCACCTCTCGGGCGGGCAGCGGCGCCGCCTCACGCTCGCGCGCGCCCTGCTGCGCGCGCGGCCGGTGCTGCTGCTCGACGAGGCGACCGCCGACCTCGACCGTCGCACCGAAGCGCTCGTGCGCGAGTCGCTCCGCGAGGCGGCGGTTGGACGAACCGTCGTGCAGGTTGCGCACCGCCTTGCGATGACCGCCGACAGCGACCTCGTTGTCGTGCTCGATGGTGGCCGCATCATCGACCAGGGCACGCCCGCCGAACTCCGCGCCAGCGGCGGCTACTACCGCGACGCGATCAAGGCGGAGGCAACGACGTGACCGGCCAGGCTCGCCGCCGGGGCACGGTCGCCTGGCTGCTCAACTTTGCGAGGCCCGCGACGGCGCTGCTCACCGCATCCACCGCCTCGCGCCTCGCGGGTCACGCGCTCGGCGCCGCGACCCTCGCGCTGCCGGCCTGGGCGGTGGGGATGCTCGCGACGGGGCAGGCGGCCGGCGCGGGATTCGTCGTGCTCACGGTCGCGCTCACGCTCGTCGCCGCGGTCGCGAAGGCGGTGCTGCGGTACCTCGAGCAGTTGCTCGGTCACCTCGCGGCGTTCGGGCTCATGGGCGAGATGCGCGTCGAGCTGCTCGCGCGCCTCGCCCCGCAGGCGCCCGCCGTCACCGACGGGGCCGGTGCGGCGCGGATTCAGGCGGTCGCCGTGCGCGACGTCGATCGCGTCGAGGTGTTCTTTGCGCACACGATTGCGCCGGCGGTGAGCGCGGTCGTGATTCCGCTCGCCGCGGCCGCCGTCGCCTGGGTGGCGGCCGGGCCTGCGGTTGGCCTCACGGTTGCCGTCGTGCTTGCCCTCGGGCTCGGCCTGCCGCTGCTCGGTGCGGGCGCGGGCCAGCGCGGGGCCCGCGAAGTCGCTACCGTGCGGGCCGACATCGCCCAGCACGTCGCCGACACGCTGCGGCTGCGTGATGACGTGCGCGCGAATGAAGCGGAGCGGGTGCGGGCGGCCGGGCTGGCCGAGCAGGATGCGCTCCTCAGTCGCGCGCTCGCGGCGAGCGGGCGTCGGGCGGGGCTGCGGCACGCGCTTGCGAACCTGCGCGTGTGGCTCGGCACCCTCGGCGTGCTCGCCGTCGGCGTCGTGACCGCGACCGACCTCGAAGCCGCGCTGCCGAGCATCCTGCTGGCCGCGGCCCTCGTGCCGGGAACTATCACCTCGCTCGAGACGGTCGAACGGCTCGCGACCTCGCTGCCGACCGGGCTCGAAGCGGCCCGCCGCGTTCGGGAGCTGCTCGACGCCGCGCCGGTCGTCGACGAGCCGGTCACCGCCACAACCGCATCGTTGCCGGCGGCTCCGGCGCTCGAACTGCGCGACGTGACGTTCGCGTATCCGGGTGCCCCGTCACCGACCCTCGAGGGCCTCTCGTTCGCGGTCGCGCGCGGCGAGTTTGTCGGCGTGGTCGGCGCAACCGGGTCGGGCAAATCGACGATCTCGCGGCTCGCGCAACGGCACTTCGATCCGCAGCGGGGCACGGTGTTCGTCGACGGTGTGGATGCGCGCGAGCTCGGCTCGGCGGAGGTGGCGCGGCGCGTGGTCGTCGCCGACCAAGATCCGTTCGTGCTCGAGGGGACCATGCGCGAGAGCCTTCGGCTTGCCGACGATTCGGCGAGCGACGAGCGGCTTCGCTGGGCCCTCGAACTCGTTGAGCTCGACCACGGCCTCGACGCGCAGGTGGGTCGCCGCGGCGCGCGCTTGTCGGGCGGGCAGCGGCAGCGACTTGCGCTCGCGCGCACGCTCGTGCGGGCCGCGCCCGAGCTCGACCGGTGCATCCTCGTGCTCGACGAGGCGACGAGCCATCAAGACCCGCTCACGCAGGCCCGCCTCATCGCCCGGCTGCGCGCGCTTGGCGTGACGCTCGTCGTGATCGCGCACCGCCTCGAGACGCTCCGCGACGCCGACCGCACGATCACCCTCTCCGCATCCGCAACCCCCGCATCCCCCTAAAAAACCAGTTGAGTGGTCGTTTTTTGTAGTGTTTCCGATCTGGAAACTACAAAAAACGACCACTCAACTGTTGGTGGGGCGCGTTAGAGCTGGTTGCCTACCTTGTAGCCCTTGGTGTCGTCGCCGTCGCGGGTGTACGAGAAACCGTCGGCGCCGATGGTCTGCGCCATCTCGGATGCGTCGGTGCGGGCGATCACCGGCTGCGGCTTGCCGTCGAGGTCGAGCACGAGTGAGGCGTCGGTGTACCACGAGGGCACGACCGGGTTGCCCCACCAGTCGCGGCGCTGGTTGTCGTGCACATCCCACGTGACGACCGGGTTGTCGGGGTCACCCGTGTAGTAGTCCTGCGTGTAGATCTCGACGCGGTGGCCGTCGGGGTCGCGCAGGTAGAGGTAGAACGCGTTCGAGACGCCGTGGCGGCCAGGGCCGCGCTCGATCGCGTCCGAGCGGCGCAGCGCGCCGAGCTTGTCGCAGATCGCGAGGATGTTGTGCTTCTCGTGCGTCGCGAATGCGATGTGGTGCATACGGGGGCCATCGCCGCCGGTCGCGGCGGTGTCGTGCACGGTCGGCTTGCGGCGCATCCAGGCCGCATAGACGGTGCCGTCCTTGTCCTGGATGTCCTCGGTCACGCGGAAACCGAGGTCCTGGTAGTGGCGCACGGCGCGCGGCACATCCGGGGTGACCTGGTTGAAGTGGTCGAGGCGCACGAGCTCGCCCGGAATCTGCAGGTCGTAGCGCCACGAGAGGCGCTCGACGTGGTCGGTCTCGTAGAAGAACTCGTAGGGGAACCCCAGCGGGTCTTCAACGCGCACCGAGTCGCCGATGCCCTTCGTGAAGCCCTCGGGGCGGCGCTCGACGCGGCAGCCAAGCTCCTCGTAGAAGGCGACGGCCTTGTCAAGGTCTTCCGGCGTGCGCACGCGGTACGAGAACGCGGCGACGGCGGCAACGGGGCCCTGGCGCAGCACGAGGTTGTGGTGGATGAACTCCTCGGTCGAGCGCAGGTAGATCGCTTCGTCGTCCTCCTCGGTCACGTGCAGGCCAAGAATGTCGACGTAGAACTCGCGCGACTGTGCGAGGTCGGTGACGACGAGATCCATGTAGGCGCAGCGCAGGATGTCCGGCGCTTCGGCCTTGGGGGTCGCGACCGGGTTCGCGGGCTCGATCGGGGCTTCCTTGGTGACGTAGAAGCCGGCCGACGTGCGGTCTTCTTCTCTAAATGCAGACATTGTTCTACTTCCGTGTAGCTATGTGGTGGGGATGCGGGACTACTTGCCGGTGCCGAAGCGCGGGCTGTGCGCCTCGTTCAGCGTGATCTGAATCGACTGCTGCGTCGTGTAGAAGTCGACCGAGCGGTAGCCGCCCTCGCGGCCGAGGCCCGACGCCTTCACGCCGCCGAACGGGGTGCGCAGGTCGCGAACGTTGTTCGAGTTGAGCCACACCATGCCCGACTCGATCGCGCCGGCGAAGTTGTGCGCGCGCTTGAGGTTCGAGGTCCACACGTAGGCGGCGAGGCCGTACTTCGTGTTGTTTGCGAGCTCGAGCGCCTCTTCGTCGGTGTCGAACGGGGTGATCGCCACGACCGGGCCGAAGATCTCTTCCTGGAAGATGCGGGCATCGGGCTTCACGTCGGCGAAGACAGTCGGCGCGACGTAGGTGCCCTCGGGGAAGTTCTCGGGGCGACCGCCACCGGCGAGGAGGCGACCCTCCGACTTACCGATCTCGATGTACTCCATGACCTTCTCGAAGTGGGTCGGGTGCACGAGCGCCGCGACCTCGGTCTTCGGGTCGCCGGGCTCGCCGACGATGATGTTCTTCGCGCGCTCGGCGAAGCGAGCCACGAAGTCGTCGTAGATGTCGCGCTGCACGAGCACGCGCGAACCGGCGGTGCAACGCTCGCCGTTGAGGCTGAAGACGCCGAAGACGGTCGCGTCGAGCGCGGCCTCGATGTCGGCGTCGGCGAACACGACGGCGGGGCTCTTGCCACCGAGCTCGAGCGAGAGGCCCTTGAGCATCGGCGCGGCGTTCGTCGAGAGGGTCGCGCCGGTCGAGCTGTCGCCGGTGAACGAGATGAGGGGCACGTTCGGGTGCTTCACGAGCGCGTCGCCCGCGGTGCTGCCCGAGCCGAACACGAGGTTGAAGACGCCCTTTGGTAGGCCGGCTTCTTCGAAGATCTCGGGCCACAGGGCGGCCGAGAGCGGGGTGTAGCTGGCAGGCTTGAGCACGACGCTGTTCCCGGTCGCGATGGCCGGCGCGAGCTTCCACGACTCCTGCATGAACGGCACGTTCCAGGGCGTGATGAGGCCGGCGACGCCGATCGGCTTACGGTTGACGTAGTTCATCTGGCGGCCGGGTACGCGGAACGCGTTGTCCTGCTGCGCGACGATCAGGTCGGCGAAGAAACGGAAGTTCTCGGCCGCGCGGCGGGCCTGGCCCTTTGCCTGGGTGATCGGCAGGCCCGAGTCCCAGCTTTCGATGAGCGCAAGGCGCTCGTCGCGCGACTCGATGATGTCGGCGATCTTGTGCAGCACGCGCGAGCGGTCGCGGTTGAGGGCACGCGACCAGCTGCCCTCGTCGAAGGCGCGCTGGGCGGCGGCGACGGCGAGGTCGACGTCGTCCTTGTCGCCCGAGGCCGTGGTCATGTAGGTCTCGTTGGTGGCGGGGTTGATCACATCGAAGGTCTTGCCGGACTTGGCGTCGACGAACTCACCGTCGATGTAGAGCTGGATGTGGCTCGGGAGATCTGCGGGACGAGTAGTCATGCGATTTTCCTTACTTGGTGGGTGATGTGGCTAGGCGCGCGGGCCGCGGGCCTGGTCGGTCTTGGCGTTGAGCGAGCGCAGCACCGCGTTCATGGTGTTGAGCCGGTGCTCGCGCGCCTGGGCTTCGATTTGGTCGTGGGCTGCGCCGGATTCAATGAGCGCGATGAGTGCCTCGTGCTCCTCGACGGATGCGGTGGAGCGGCCGGGCACGAACGCGAACGACGATTCGCGCATGGTTTCGAGCCGGTGCCAGCCGCGGCGCACGAGGTCGGCGATGTGCGAGTTGTCGCAGTGCTGGAACAGCACGCCGTGGAACTCCTGGTTGAGGCGCGTGAACTTCGCGGCGTCGAGGAGTTCGAGCTCAGTGAGGGCGCGCATCTGCGCGTTGAGTTCGCGCGCCTCGGCGAGGTTCTCGGGCGTGAGCTTCGGCGCCGACTTCGCGGTGGCGTAGCCCTCGACGAGGCTGAGCGTCTCCATCGTCTCGTGGTAGACGTCGCTGTTGAGCATCGTCACCTGCGCGCCCACGTTGTGGACGAACGTCACCGCGCCCTCGGCCTCGAGCATCCGAATCGCCTCGCGCACCGGCACCGTCGAGCAGCCGAGGTCGTTTGAGATCTGCGCGAGCACGAGCCGGTAGCCGGGGCCGAATGCGCCCGAGGTGATGCGCTCGCGCAGGTAGTTGTACGCCTGCTGCGTCTTCGAGGGTTCGACGGCGGTGGTCATTATTCGCCGGCCTTCCAGGCCTCGTACTTCTGCTTCCACTCGCCGGTGGGAGGGAAGAGGCCGTCGACCTTGTTGCCGGCCTTGACCTGGTCAAAGACCCACGCATCCTGCTTTTCCTGCTCGAACGCGTCGTTGACGACCTCTGCGAACAGGTGCGGCGGAATCACGATGACGCCGTCGTCGTCGCCGACGATGACGTCGCCGGGCTGCACCGTGGTGCCGCCGCAGGCGATCGTCGCGTCGAACTCCCACGGCACGTGGCGGCGGCCGAGCACGGCGGGGTGCGAGCCGTTCGAGTAGACGGGGATGTCGAGCTCCGCGACCGCGGCCGAGTCGCGCACGCCGCCGTCGGTGACCACGCCGGATGCGCCGAGCACCTGGGCGCGCAGGGCGAGCACGTCGCCGAGGGTGCCGGTGCCTTTCTCGCCGCGGGCCTCCATGACGACGACGTCGCCGGGCTTGACCGAATCCATCGCCTGCTTCTGCGCGTTGTAGCCGCCGCCGACCTTCTTGAAGAGGTCTTCGCGGTTCGGCACGTAGCGCAGGGTCTTCGCGTAGCCGAGGATGCGGCGGCCGGGGTGGTTCGTGGTCGGGCCATCGATCGAGCAGTTCTCGATGCCGCGCTTGCGCAGCTGCGCCCAGAGCGTGGCGACGGCGGTCTCGGCGACCTTCTCGCGCAGTTCCTGCGTGATGACGGCGCGCGGGTCGGTGAGTCCGGCTTTCGCCTTCGAGCCCCACGCCTCCTCGCGCTGGGTGTCGTCAACCTTCGGCTGCGCCCCGAATGCCGCCATCTCGTACGCCGACTCGACGACGTTGGTGACCAGGCGGCCGCTCGACGGGGCGCCAGGCGCGGTCGGGGCATCCACCTCGACCTCGACGACGTCGCCGGGCTGCGCGACCGAGCTGCCCGCGGGCGTGCCGGTGAGGATGATGTCGCCCGCCTCGAGCGTCATGAGTTGCGAGAGGTCGGCGACGAGCTGGCCGAAGGGGAACGCGAGCTCGGCCGTGGTGTCGTCTTGCACGAGGTTGCCGTTAAGCCAGGTGCGCACGCGCAGGGCCTGCGGGTCGAGGTCGGCGGCCGGGATGACCTCGGGGCCGAGCGGCGTGAAGCCGTCGCCCGACTTGTTCTTCACGTTCGAGCCCTTGTCGGCGTGGCGGAGGTCGTAGAGGCCCCAGTCGTTCGCGGCGGTGATGCCGCTGACCTTCGACCAGCCCTCTTCGGGGCTGACGCGGCGGCAGGTCTCGCCGATGATGAGGGCGATCTCGCCCTCGAACGCGAGCAGCTCGGTGCCCTTTGGTCGCTCGATGGTGTCGCCGGTGTTGGCAATCGACGTGGCGGCCTTGATGAAGTAGCCGGGGAACTTGGGGGAGCGGCCGCGCTCGGCGATGCGTGAAGGGTAGTTCAGGTGCAAGGCAAGAATCTTGCCGGGGCGGTTGGTGCGGTCGGTGAAGTCGACTGACATTGCGTTTCCCTTCGCGTCGCTGCGATGCTGCCGCCGGTGGGTAGCTGATATACGAAATGATATACGATCGCCGACCGAGCGCAAGGGGCATCCAGCAGAGGCTCAGTTTTGGGGGTTTGGGCCGGTGGTTTGGCCGGGGCCCGAAGCGCGGGCTCGTGCTGGATGCGCGCGCCTGGGCTGGTGCGCTGGGCTCGGTCGGGTGCGCCGGTTCGGCCGACGTCGTGGCTTCGGCCGCGCTGGTTGGCGTGGCTTGGCGCTTTGTCGGTGGGTCGGATGCGCGGCGCGGACTCACCCGCAGGTGCGGCCAGGTCCCTTACTCACTTGCTTTGCTGGATGCGCTGGCCACGCTAGCGCGCGAGTCGGAGCGTCGCCTCAACGCGGGCGGGGAGTGACGCTGCCGCTTAGGCGGCACCCAAGCCGCAAAGTGTCCCCGCCATCCCACTTTCTTCGCGAAAAGTGGGATTTCAGGGACACCCTGTGGTGGTCACGACTGGGTGGACTCGTCAACGTGGCGCCGAGTGTCCTCAACATCCCACTTTTCGCGCCAGAAATGGGATTTCGGCGGCACTCTGTGGCGGTCTCGCGAGGGCGTCCCGACGTGGTGGCGACGACGTGGCGTCGAGTGTCCCCAATGTCCCGTTTTTCGCGCGAAAAGTGGGATCTCAGGGACACCCTGTGGTGGTCACGACCGGGTTGTCTCATCGAGGTGGCGCAGAGTGTCCCCAATGTCCCGATTCTCGCGCGAAAAGTGGGACTTCGGCGACACCCTGCGTGGCCAGCGCGAGGTGCGCGCTCAGCTGTCGCCAGCATCCGGATGCGGTGGGGCCATCCGTGCGGCCCCGGCCGCGCTCTGGCCGAAGCCAGCCTCGAGAGCCACCGACACACCCCGCGCCCCACCGAACCAGCCCTGCCAACACCCCGTCCACATCCCTCGTCCTTGCCCAAAACCGCACCACCGCGAACCGCCACCTACCCCGGAAACGCCAAAAGCCGCCGGGCCTCACAACCTGGCGGCTTCGGGCAGCGAACTCCGACCCCTTACACCTCAAGCTTGTTCAGGTCGGCGCCCTTCGTCTCGCGGAAGAAGAACGACGCGATCAGCGTCACGCCGCACAGTCCCATGACGTACGCGTTGAACAGCCACGGCTGCTCGAGCGACACGAACAGCTGGTTCAGGTACGGCGCGGTGCCACCGAATACGGCGACGGCGAGCGAATAGGCGAAGCCGATGCCGCGGCCGCGCACGTAGGTCGGCAGGCTCTCGGCCTGCACCGCGGCGAGGGGCGAGTTCGCGAGCGCCCAGATCGACAGGGCGAGGCCGACGGTCAACGTCAGCGTCCACGGTTGGTCGTTGACGAGCAGGCTGAACGGCACGGTCACGCCAATCGCGAGCACCGCGAAGAGAACGTACATCGGCTTGCGGCCGATGCGGTCGCTGAGGCGGCCGAGGAACGGGCTCACAACGACGCAGGCGAGCTGGCCGATGACAGTCGCCCAGTACGCCGCGCTCGAGTCCATGCCCTGCTCGTTGATCGCGTACGTGGTCATATAGGTCATCCACACGTAGTTGAAGCAGGTGACGCCCGAGATGAGCGCGATGATGCGCACGGTCATCGCGATGACGCGGCGGCGCGGCACCTTCGGGTGCTCGACCTCCTGAGCGGCATTCTCGAAGACATCGCTCTCGCTCATCTTGCGGCGCATCCAGAGCACGACGAGTGCCATGACGCCGGCGACAAAGAAGGGAATGCGCCAGCCGAACTCGCCCATCGCCTCGTCGCCGAGCGTCGAGTTGAGCAGCGCGCCGACGAGGAACGCGAGCACGCTACCACCGATGATCGACACGCCCGTTACCGAGCCCCACTGGCCGCGCCGGTCGTTCGGCGCGATCTCGGCGATGTAGGTGATGGACGCGGTGGACTCGCCACCGTGCGCAAATCCCTGCACGCAGCGCAGCACGAGGAGGAATACCGAGGCCCACACGCCGACCATCGCGAAGGTCGGCATGAGGCCGATGAGGAAGCAGGCGGCCGCCATCATGAGCATCGTGGTGAGCAGCACGGCCTTGCGGCCGATGCGGTCGCCGAGCCAGCCGAAGAAGATGCCACCGATGGGTCGCATCAGGAAGCCGACGGCGAAGACGGCGAACACCGAGAGGATCGCCGACGCGGGGTCGTTCTGGTCGAACATCGCGGCGGCGATGAAGGGCGACATGACCGAGTAGGCGGTCCATTCGTACCACTCGAGGACGTTGCCGACGGTGCTCGACAGGAGCGAGCGTCGGCGCTCTGCGAGCGAGATGGTGGTGTGGCTCGACGGTGACGGGTCGTGTGTGGTGGTCTGTGCCATCACGGCGTCCTTTCATCGGTGTCGCGCTCGACGGTGCGCGCGGCAGGGTGGTGGGGCGGGCCCGGGGGAGTTCGGCTGCGGCGCGTCAGTGCACCGGGTGGATGTGCTGGCGACGTTGCCGAGTCGGGTCGAGGGATGGGCAACCCGCGACAGAGAGCATCGTATGTCAGTATTGTCGCCAATTCCACTTAGATGCCGGATACATCTTGCCCAAATCTCCAAAAATGGCGCCAAAGGCGCGAACGGCGCGCGGCTCCGCGATAATCACCACATGGCATCTGAGTCGATGAACCTCGCGTCCGCCGCGCACGGGCAGACGGGCGAGCATATCGCGCAGTTGCTGCGCGACGACATTCTCTCGGGCGAGTTCCTTCCCGGCGCGCGGCTCGGGCAGGTCGACCTCGCCGAGCGGTACGGCACGACGCGAGCACCGATCCGTGACGCCCTGCGCATCCTCGCCGCGACTGGCCTCGTCTCGCACGTCGCGAACGCCGGGGCGCGGGTCACCCGGTTGAGCGCCGACGAGTGCGCCGAGCTCTATCGGATGCGCGAGCGGATCGAGCCGCTGCTGTTCGAATACACCCTGCCGCAGCTCACCGGCGACCAGCTTGCGGAGCTGCAGCGGCTTGCGGATGCGATGGCCGAGACCGAGGATCCGGAGCGATTTGTTCAGCTCGACCGCGAGTTTCACGACATCACCTACGCACCCGGCTCGACGCATCTGCTCGCCGACACGGTGCGAAACCTCTGGGATCGCACCCAGCACTATCGGCGCCAATACGTGAACAACGCGCGGCCGCACGGTGATCGCGCGTCGGATCACGACCACCAGCTGCTCGTGAAAGCCTGCGCGGCGCGCGACGTCTACGAGGCCGGCCAGATCATTGAGCTGCACGTGCGGCGCACGCGCCTCAACCTCGCCGAGCATCCCGAGATTTTCCGCTAACGATCGACTGAATCAAAAATTTCAATAGCCATATAACGAAGCGCTGTTGTAACGTACCTTTCAAAACCACGCATTGCGGATGAAAGGCCATCCCCTGGCACACGACGACGTCGTCACCACCACCAGCGCGCCAGCAAAGCGCCCGCTGCACACCTGGGAAATCACGGCGATTTCCATCGGCTTTATGGGCCCCGTTATGGCGATGTCGCTCAACGGCATCGGCGTCGCGGGACTCGTCGGCAAGGCCGTCCCCTTCACCTTCCTCATCTCATTCATCGGCACGCTGCTCGTCGCTTACGGCTTCGTGCGACTCACCCGCCGCATCACCCACGCTGGCTCGGTCTACGCGCTCGCCGGCATTACGCTCGGCCCGCGCGCCGGCTTCTTCGGCGGCTTCGCGCTGCTCGGCACCTACATCTTCTTCGCGGCCTGCATCGTCGGTGCCTGTGCCGTGTTCTTCGAGGCGATGCTCGGTGAAATGGGCGTCGTTATGGCCCCGGGCATGTGGATGATCGTCGCGGTCGTCGTCGGCGTCATCGCCCTCGTGCTCAACCTGCGCGAGTCGGCGATCGTCGCCCGCACGCTGCTCGGCATTGGCTTCGTCGGCATCGCCGCGATGCTCGTGCTCGCCGTCGTGATCCTCGTGACCATCGCCACCGGCAACGCCCCGGTCAGCACCGGCATCGACCTCTCGACGCTCACGCCGGGCGACGCCCCGATCACCGCGATCATGACCGCCTCGGTCTTCGGCTTCCTCAGCTGGGCCGGCTTCGAGTCGGGCTCCTCGCTCGGCGAAGAGACCGACAACCCCAAGCGCGTCATCCCGCGCTCGCTGCTCATGGCGGTCATCATCGGTGGCCTTGTCTACGTGTTCATGATGTTCGCGCAGACGCTCGGCTTTGGCACCGACGCCGCCGGCATCGAGGCATTCGCGAGCGCCGCGTCGACGCTGACGACCCTCGCGTCGACCTACATCGGCTCGTGGTTCGCGGTGCTCATCTCGATCATCGCGTTCCTCGTCGCCTTCGGCGCGTTCCTTAGCTCGTCGACCGCCGCATCCCGCTTGCTCTTCGCGCTCGCGCGTGACGGCTTCGGCCCGAAGCGCCTCGCCAGCCAGCACCCCGTGACCAAGGTGCCGACGGTGGCCGTCTCGGTCGCGGTCGTGCTCACGACCCTCATGGCGCTCGCGCTCGGTGCATTCGGCGCCACGAGCGTCGACGCGTACTACTGGTACGCCACCATCGGCACGCTCTGCATGGTCATCGCCTACGGCATGACCTCGGTCGGCGTGATCCGCCACACTTTCCGCCCCAACTCGGGCATCGCGAAGTGGGAGCTCATCTTCCCGATCGCCGGCCTCGTGTACCTGGTCTACGTCTACGTCATTCAGGTGGCCGGCCAGGTCGCCCCATATACCTACTTCCCGTGGATCGCCGGGGCCTGGTGCCTCGTCGGCCTGATCATCGTGGTGAGCTGGCCCGCGCTCGCGAAGCGCATCGGCGGCCGCCTCACCATTGAGGAGATTGACGCATGAGCACCAGCCAGCAGCCCCAGCAGCAGCCCGGCGACGACGAGCTCGTCTTTTTCGCGACGAGCGACCTCGCCGCCCGCACGAAGGGCCGCGCGATGCGCGCCGCCGACTTCGACTCCGACACGACCCTCGGCTGGGTGCCGGCGAACCTCGGCATCGGCCCGCTTGGGCATATCGTCGACGGCATCCCGTACGGCGCCTCGGGTGACCTGCGGCTCAAGCCCGACCTGGCGTCGCGCACCCGCATCGAGGGTGTGCCGGGCCGCCCGGCGTTCGACCTCATCTTCGCCGACATCGTCGAGACCGACGGCCGGCCGTGGGAGTCGTGCCCACGCACCTTCCTCAAGGATGCGGTGGCCGAGCTCGAGCGCGACTTCGGCATCACGGTGACCTCGGCCTTCGAGCACGAGTTCGTCGAGCTCAGCGCGACGAACGACCCGCACCCGTTCTCGCTGCAGGACTTCCGCAACGCCGAGCCGGTCGGCTCACAGCTCGTCGACGTGCTGCACCGTGCCGGCGTCGAGCCCGAGAACTGGCTGCCCGAGTACGCGCCGCACCAGTTTGAGATCACGGTCAAGCCGTCCGACCCGCTCACCGCGGCCGACCGCGCCGTGCTCGTGCGTGACATCGTGCGCGACGTCTACGACGCGAACGGCCGCAGCGTCAGCTTCGCCCCGACTACCTCGCCCGGCTCGGGCGGCAACGGCGTGCACGTGCACTTCGGCCTCTACGGCCCGAACGGTGAGTCGCTCGTGTTCGACGCGAGCCGCGACGGCCGCGTCTCCGAGCTCGCGGGCCGCTTCGCCGCGGGCATCATCGCCCACGCGCCGGCCATGACCGCGCTGTTCGCGCCGCTCGTCACGAGCTACGACCGGCTCGCGCCGCACAACTGGTCGACCGCATCCGCCTTCCTCGGCCTGCAGAACCGCGAGGCGCTCGTGCGCGTCTGCCCGACCAACGAGGTCGACGGCCGCGACCCCGAGCGCCAGCTCCACTTCGAGTTCCGCGGCGGCGACATCGGCGCCAACCCGTGGCTGCTGCTCGGCATGATCCTGCGCGCGGGCATCGCGGGCCTGCGCGGCGAGCTCGAGCCGGCCCCGGTCATTCACGGCGAGGTCGACCTCGAGGGCGAACACCGCGACCTGACTTGCCTGCCGAAGAGCCTGCCCGAAGCCATCGAGACGCTGCTCGCCGACGAGACCGTGCGCGGCTGGTTCTCGCCGAACCTCATCGACACGTTCGTTGCGGTCAAGCGCGACGAGCTCGAGCATGTTGAACCGCTCAGCCCGGCCGAGCGCTGCGAGGTGTACAACCGTGTCTTCTAACGGCGACCCACTCGCGCACCTCGACGACGTCGCGCTGTTCGACCACCACTGCCACGGCGTCGTCACGAACGACCTCGACCGCGAAGAGTTCGAAGCGCTCATCTCCGAATCCTCGCGCCCGGCGACCGTCGGCACGACCCGCTTCGATTCGCAGGTGGGCTTCCAGATTCGCGCGAAGTGCGCGCCGGTGCTCGACCTCGAGCCATTCGCGACGCCCGAGGCGTACCTCGAACGTCGCCGCGAGCTCGGCGCCGACGAGGTCAATACGCGCTTCCTACGCGCCGCGAACATCCGCACGCTCGGCATCGAAACCGGCCACGCCGCCGACACGATCAACACCGTCGATGACATGGCGCGGCTCACCGGCGGCACGGCCCACGAGATCGTGCGCCTTGAGCGCCTCGCCGAGCAGGTTGCCGAGGCCGCGCACGACTCGGGCGCAACGGCGGCCGCGCTACTCGAGCGAATCGAGGCCGAACTGGATGCGCGGCTCGCGCACGCGGTCGGCGTCAAGTCGATCGCGGCGTACCGCATCGGCCTCGACTTTGACGCCGCGCGGCCCACGCAAGCCGAGGCGGTTGCCGCAGCCGGGCGGATGCTGCAGGCGAGCGCGCCGCTGCGGCTCGACGACCCGGTCATGATTCGCCACCTCATCTGGCTCGCCATCGACCGGGCGTGCGTGCTGCAGTTCCACATCGGCTACGGCGACGACGACGTCGATCTCGACCGCTGCAACCCGCTGCTGCTCACGAAGCTGCTGCGCGCATCCGCCGACACCGGCGCCCGCTTCGCGCTGCTGCACTGCTACCCGTTCCACCGCGAGGCGGGCTACCTCGCCGACGTGTTCCCGCACGTCTACTTCGACGTCGGGCTCGCCGTGAACTACACCGGCGCCCGCTCGGCCGCGATCGTCGCCGAGTCGATCGAACTCGCGCCGTTCGGCAAGATCCTGTTCTCGAGCGACGCGTTCGGCGCGGCCGAGCTCTACTACCTCGGCACCGAGCTGTTCCGTGCTGGCCTGGCCGAGACGCTCCGGCGCTTCCATGAGGTCGACGGCTGGCCCGTCGACGAGTGCCGTCGCGTGGCCCGCATGATCGGCTACGACAACGCCGCCCGGCTCTATGGCGTCGACGACCGGGAGGCGGGCCGGTGAGCGAGGCACTCGACACCCTGCGCGAGCAGTGGCTCACCGCGCTCGCGGCCGAGCTCCCCGACGCCGTGCAGTTGCGCCGCGAACTTCACCAGACGCCGGAGCTCAGCGGCGCCGAAGCCGGCACCGCCAAGCGCCTCGCCGAAGCAATGGGCATCGAGATCACGCCGGTCGCCGACACCGGCGGTTACGGCCGCATCGGCCCGCGCACCGGCCCGAGTGTCGGCCTGCGCGGCGAACTGGATGCGCTGCCCGTTGCCGAGGCGACCGGCCTTGACTGGTCGTCGACGAACGGCGCGATGCACGCGTGCGGGCACGACGTGCACCTCGCCGCGCTCACCGCGGTGGTGCGCGCGGCCCGCGGGCTCGAGCTGCCCTACGCACTCGTGCCGCTGCTGCAGCCGCGCGAGGAGGCGTATCCCTCGGGCGCCCGCGACATTGAAGAGGCCGGCGTGCTCGGTGCCCAACGCGTCGCGCACGTCATTGGCGTGCACGTGCATCCGGGCGTCGCGCTCGGGGCGGTGTCGACTGGCGCGGGCTTCGTCAACGCCGAGGCCGGCGAGCTTGAGATCGAGGTCGCGGGCCAGGGCGGCCACGGCGCGTACCCGCACGCGGGCGCTGACGTCGCCGCCGCGGTCGCGCAGATTGTGATGGGCCTGCCCGAGATGCTGCGCCGCATTGTCGACCCGATGGAGCCGGTCGTCATCAGCGTCGGCACGATCCAGGTCGGCAACGGCGCGGCAAACGTGCTGCCCGATCACGGGCGTATCCTCGCCACGATTCGCACGACGGGGCCAGACACGACCGAGCGGCTCGTCGAGGCGATCAGCCGCTTCGTCGCCGCGCAGGCCGCGGCGTACGACTGCACCGGCACCCTTCGCCACACCGAGGGCGAGCCGGCGCTCATCAACGATCACGAGCTCGTCGAGGTGCTCGACACCGAGATCGAGCGGGCCGGGCTGCAGCCGACCGAGCCGATGCGCTCGCTTGGTGCCGACGACTTTTCGTTCTTTAGTGAGGTCGTGCCGAGCGCGATGTGCTTCGTCGGCGTGCGCAGCGCGGGCAAGGCCTCGCTGCACGACGCGACCTTCCTGCCCGACGACGGCGCACTCGAGCGCGTCGCGCGCACGTTCATCGCCGGCTATCTCGCGGCCTGCCACCGGCTCGAGGCCGAGGGGGCGCCCCGTGAGTAACGAGACGGCGGCCGACCGCAGCGTCGCCGAGCTGATCAAGCTGCACTTCGCCGAGTTCACGGCCGCCGAGAAGCGCACCGCCCGCGCGCTCGTCGCCGACTACCCGGCGGCGGGACTTGGCACCGTGACGCAGCTCGCCGAACGCGCCGCGGTGAGCAGCGCGACGATCGTGCGATTCGCGCAGTCGCTCGGCTTCGATGGGTTCCGCG
Organism: Gulosibacter sediminis; assembly: GCF_030011715.1. Taxonomy (NCBI): domain Bacteria; kingdom Bacillati; phylum Actinomycetota; class Actinomycetes; order Micrococcales; family Microbacteriaceae; genus Gulosibacter; species Gulosibacter sediminis. The sequence goes on from NZ_JASCYH010000006.1 coordinate 74,615, forward strand.
AGTTTCAGGACCGCCTGCGCCACGAGCTCGGCACGCGCGAGGACTCGGCGCTGAGCCAGGCCCTGCGGCGCGAATCCGCGTCGGGCAGCGTCAAGGTCGGCACGCTCGCGGCCTCGCAGCGCGCCTTCACCGAGGGAATTGAGTACACCTTCGACTCGCTCCGCGATGACGAGGTGCGCCAGCTCGTGAGCTGGCTCGCCGACCCGAAGCTGCGCATCACGGCGCGAGGCGGGCTCTATTCGGGCCTGCTCGCGCAGCACCTCGTGAAAGAGCTCCTGCTGTTCCGCCCGAACGTGCTCGAATGCCCGCGCGACCCGGTCGAGCTCGCGACGCAGCTTGTCGACACCGGCGCGAAGACCGACGTATGGGTCGTGTTCGACTTCCGCCGTTACACCACCGAGACCGAGCGCATCGTGCGGCGGGCGAAGTCGCACGGCGCGCGCGTCGCACTCATCACCGACCGCTGGCTTTCACCGATCGCTGCCATCGCCGACGTCGTCATGAGCTGTCGCGTCGAGGCGAACGGCCCCTCCGACAGCCTCGTGCCGGGCCTCGCCCTCGTCGAGGGTCTCTGCGAGCTCGCCGTCGAGCAGCTCGGCGACGCGGGCATCGCGCGCCTGCGCCAAATCGATCCACTCCGCACCGAACTCGAGTCGGGCATCCGGGAGGACTCATGACCGCGCCCCAGACCCTCACCGACGCCGCGCGCGAGGTCGAGCTCGCCGCCTACGCCGACGACCAGGACGCGGTGGCCGGCGTCGAGCACCTCCGCTTTTTCCCGCTCGTGGTCGCGTCGGGCCAAGGCTGCACGTTCGTCACACCCGCGGGCCGCGAGCTGCTCGACTTCTCGGCGAGCTGGACCGCGTCGGCGTTCGGGCACGGCAACCTGGCGATTGCGGATGCGGTGCACGCGGCCGCGCTGCGTGGCGCCGGTGCCTCGGTGCTCTCGTCGGCCGTCACCGAGACGACCCGGCTCGCGCAGCGCCTCGTCGACCTCGTGCCGGTGCGGCTCGCCGAGCTTGCCTACCTCGGCCTCGGCGGTACCGACGCAAACACGGTCGCCATCGCCGCGGCCCGCAGCGCGACCGGCCGCGCGGGCATCCTGTCGTTCAGCGGGAGCTATCACGGCGGGCACGGCCCCTCGGCTGCGGTCTCGGGCATGGGGGTCGAGCCCGGTGCGAGCGCGCACGGCCACGTGCTCGACTACCCGACCGACGCGGCCGGTCTGGAGCGCGTCACCGCCGAGCTCGAGGCTGCCCTCGCCGCGCGCGAGACCGCCGCGGTCATCGTCGAGGCGGTGCAGTGCGACGGCGGCGTGCGCGTGCCCCACGCCGACTTCTTGCCGATGCTGCGCCGCGCGTGCGACGACACCGGCACGCTGCTCATCGTCGACGAGGTGAAGGCGGGTCTCGGCCGCACCGGCCGCCTGTTCGCCTTCGAGGCGAGCGGTATCGAGCCCGACCTCGTCACGCTCGGCAAGTCGCTCGGCGGCGGCCTGCCGATCTCGGCCGTCGTCGGCCCGGCGTCGGCGCTCGGCTCGCCGCGCGCATCCGCCCTGCTCACCACCGCGGGCAGCCCGGTGCCCGTCGCCGCGGCCCACGCGGTGCTCGACCTGCTCGCCGACGGCACCCTCGCCCGCAACGCAGCCGGGCTCGAGG